>NZ_JBZSYN010000133.1:0-18125 GCF_058622915.1 Thermohalobaculum sp.
CGCCTCCGGGTTGGCCAGCGCCTCCTTGTTCTTCACCTCGCGCCCGTGCACCACGTCGCGCACGGCCAGCTCGACGATCTTGCCCGACTTGGTGCGCGGCACGTCGCCGACCTCGAGCACCTTGGCCGGCACGTGCCGGGGCGACGCCCCCTCGCGGATACGCGCCTTGATCCGCTTGATCAGCGCCTCGTCCAGCACCGCGCCCTCGTTGAGCCTGACGAACAGCACCACGCGCACGTCGCCGTGCCAGTCCTGGCCGATCACCAGCGACTCCGCGACCTCGGGCAGCTGCTCGACCTGGCGGTAGATCTCGGCAGTGCCGATGCGCACGCCGCCCGGGTTCAGCGTGGCGTCCGAGCGGCCATAGATAATCACGCCGTCATGGGCGGTGATCTCGGCGAAGTCGCCCTGGCACCAGGCGCCGGGGAAGCGCTCGAAATAGGCCGCCCGATAGCGCGCGCCATCCGGATCGTTCCAAAACCCGATGGGCATCGAGGGGAAGGGCCGGGTGCAGACCAGCTCGCCCTTCTCGCCCCGCACCGGCGCGCCCCGCTCGTCATAGACGTCGACCGCCATGCCCAGGCAGCGCGCCTGGATCTCGCCGCGCCAGACCGGGCCGATCGGGTTGCCGCCGACGAAGCAGGCGATGAGGTCGGTGCCCCCCGAGATCGAGGACAGGCAGAGGTCGCGCTTGATGTGGCCGTAGACGTAGTCGAAGCTCTCGGGCAGGAGCGGCGAGCCGGTCGAGGTGATCGTGCGCACGGTGCCCAACTCGTGGCTGCGCATCGGCTCGGCGCCGGCGTTCTTCAGCGCGTCGATGAACTTAGCCGAGGTGCCGAACAGCGTGATGCCC
Organism: Thermohalobaculum sp.; assembly: GCF_058622915.1. Taxonomy (NCBI): domain Bacteria; kingdom Pseudomonadati; phylum Pseudomonadota; class Alphaproteobacteria; order Rhodobacterales; family Paracoccaceae; genus Thermohalobaculum; species Thermohalobaculum sp. The sequence goes on from NZ_JBZSYN010000133.1 coordinate 854, forward strand.
TCGGCGTCGGCCAGGTCGAACAGCACCTCGGGCCCGGGATGGAACGGCGAGCCGTCGAACAGCACCAGCGCGGCGTCGCAGGCCAGCGCCGAGACCAGCCAGTTCCACATCATCCAGCCGCAGGTGGTGAAATAGAACACCCGATCGCCCGGCTTCACGTCGCAGTGCAGCCGGTGCTCCTTGAGGTGCTGGACCAGGGTGCCGCCGACCCCGTGCACGATGCACTTGGGCTTTCCCGTCGTGCCGCTCGAATACATGATGTAGAGTGGGCTGCTGAACGGCACGCGCGTGTATTCGATCGCGCGTGCCTCCTTCCCCGCAATGGCATCGGCCAGCGTCACGCCCCTGGGCAGCGCCGCGACCTGAGGCGTATCGGCCAGGTAGGGGCACACGACGATGCGCTTGAGGCTCGGCAGTCGGGCCGAGAACTCGGCGACGCGGTCGAGCGAGTCGATCGCCTTGCCGTTGTAGTAATAGCCGTCGGCGCAGAACAGCACCTTGGGCTCGATCTGGCCGAAGCGGTCGAGCACCCCCTGCACGCCGAAGTCGGGCGAGCACGACGACCACACCGCGCCCAGCGAGGCGGCGGCCAGCATCGCCGCCACCGTCTCGGGCATGTTCGGCATGAAGCCCGCCACCCGGTCGCCCTCGCCGACGCCGGCCTCGGCCAGCAGCTGCTGCAGCCGGCTGACCAGCGCGCGCAACGCGTCGAAGGAGAGGTGGCGCCTCACCCTGCCCTCGCCGCTAAAGGCGATCGCCGTGTCGGGGGCTGCGCGGCGCAACAGGTTCTCGGCGAAGTTCAGCCGCGCGTCGGGGAAGAACCGCGCGCCCGGCATCCGGTCGCCGTCCACCAGCACCCGCTCGCCGCGCGTGCCGATCACGCCGGCGAAGTCCCACACGCTGGCCCAGAACTTCTCCATCTCGCCCACCGACCAGCGGTGCAGCGCGTCATAGCCCCCCAGCGCCACCCCCCAGTCCCGCTCGATGCTGCCCAGGAAGGCGGTGAGGTTGGCCTTGGCGATGCGGTCCTCGGATGGCTGCCAGAGCGGTGTGTCCATGGCGGCGCGGTCTCCCTGCTGCGGTTGCGGGCTCCACCCTGCCCAGAAGGGCAGGTCCCGAGGAAGCAATCTCTTTGGGCAAGGTAGAGAAGGCCCTCTGCGCTGCCAAGCCGCGCGGCCGGTCACAACCGCGTGCGAGCGGGCGCCCCGGTCAGCCGGTGCGCTCGAGCAGCGCCGCGATGCGCGCGTTGACCGCCTTGGCCGCCTCCACGCAGGCGATGTGGCCGCAATGCGGGATCTCGGTCAGCGTCGCGCCCGGCAGCGCCTCGGCGAGTGGCCGGTGCACGAGCGGCGGGCAGACCCGGTCGTCGGCCCCGACGATCACCTCCACCGGCCCGGCATAGCCGGCGATCAGCGGAACCATGTCGCGCCGCGTGTCCAACGCCCGGGCCTGCGCCAGCGCCACCGGCTCGGGCGTCTGGCCCATCCGCTGCCGGGTCACGGGGCCCAGCCGCCCGGCGACCTCGGCGTCGTGGCGGTAGAACTGGGGTACGAAGGTCTCGATATAGACCTCCAGCCCCTGGGCGAGGAGCCCGGCGCGCCATTCTATCTCCTTCGTGCGCGCGCGCGCGGGGTCGGTGTCCATCAGCACCGCGCCCGCGACCCGCCCGGGCGCCCGCGCCAGAACCTCCATCGCCACCATGCCGCCCATGGACAGCCCCGCGACCACGAAGCGCTCGGGCGCGTCGCCGAGCAGCCGCTCGGCCATGGCACCCAGATCGTCGTCCTGCATGGTGTCGGCGAACACCATCGCCCGGGCGGCCCCGAACAGCGCGATCTGCGGCACGTAGAGCCAGGGCCCGCACAGATGGCCGGGGATCCACACCACGGGCAAGGTCATGGCGCCACCCTCCGGCCCCACAGGTCGTAGTCCCCCGCCTCCTCGACCTCGACGCCGACGATGTCGCCGGGCGCGAGGTCGGCAAAGTTCTCCTCGATGAAGAGGTTGCCGTCGATCCCGGGCGCGTCGCCCTTGGTGCGGCAGATGGCGCCGTCCGCGTCCACCTCGTCGACGATGGCGTCGAGCCGCTGGCCCACCCGGCCAGCCAGCTTCTCAGCCGAGATGCGCCGCGCCACCTCCATGAAGCGCTGCCAGCGCGCCTGCTTGACCTCTTCGGGCACCTGGCCGGGCAGGTCGTTGGCGGCGGCGCCGGCCACGTCCTCGTAGGTGAAGCAGCCCACCCGGTCGAGCCGCGCCTCCTCGAGCCAGTCGAGCAGATAGGCGAAATCCGCCTCGGTCTCGCCGGGAAAGCCGACAATGAAGGTGGAGCGGATCGCGATCTCGGGGCAGATCGCGCGCCAGGCGCGGATGCGCTCGAGCACCTTTGCCTCGTTGGCCGGCCGGCGCATGGCGCGCAGCACGGCGGGCGCGGCGTGCTGGAAGGGGATGTCGAGATAGGGCAGCACCAGCCCCTCGGCCATCAGCGGGATCAGCGCGTCGACATGGGGGTAGGGGTAGACATAGTGCAGCCGCACCCAGGCGCCGAGGCTGCCCAGCCCCCGCGCCAGCTCGGCGAGCTGCGCCCGCCACGCGGCGCCGCGCCACGCGCTCGCCGCGTGGTGCAGGTCGAGCCCGTAGGCCGAGGTGTCCTGGCTGATCACCAGAAGCTCGCGCACGCCGGCCGCGACCAGCCGCTCGGCCTCGCGCAGGACCGCGCCCGCGGGGCGTGAGACCAGGCGGCCGCGCATCTGCGGGATAATACAGAAGCGGCAGGCATGGTTGCAGCCCTCGGAGATCTTCAGATAGGCATAGTGCCGGGGCGTCAGGCGCACGCCCTGGGGCGGGATCAGGTCGATCTTGGGGTCGGGCGCGGGTGGCACCGCCGCGTGCACCGCATCGAGCACCCGCTCGTATTGCTGCGGCCCGGTGACGGCCAGCACGGCGGGGTGCGCGCCACGGATATAAGCCTCGTCGGCGCCCAGGCAGCCGGTGACGATCACCCGGCCGTTCTCGGCCAGCGCCTCGCCGATCGCCTCGAGGCTCTCGGCCTTGGCCGAATCGAGGAAGCCGCAGGTGTTGACGATCACCGCCTCCGCACCCGCGTAGTCGGGCGAGATGGCATAGCCCTCGGCCCTCAGCCGGGTCAGGATGCGCTCGGAGTCGACCAGCGCCTTGGGGCAGCCGAGCGAGACCATGCCGACGCGCGGCTGCCCGTCGCGGGCCGGCGTCGGCCCCTCATGCGCGGGCGCGAGGTCGCGTTTCAGTTCCGGCGGGTCGTGGCGCATGGCGCGCGCCATAGCGCGATTCGGCCCGCCCCGCCAGCCCGTCATGCCACCCCGTCACGCCACCCGGCCCCGCCAGCCCGTCATGCCAGCCCGTCATGCCAGCCCGCCCCCACTGGGCCTCGGGCGCTTGGGACCTCGGCCGCTTGGGACCTCGGGCACTCGGGACCCCCGGGCGCTTGGGACTTGGGCACTTGGGACCCAGGCGCTTGGGGCCCGGGCACTTGGGACCCGGGCGCTTACGGCCCGGGCAATTGGGACCTCGGCGCGAGCCGGGCCCGTGCCCCCGAGCCCGTGCCCCCGAGCCCATGCCCCGAGCCCGCGTGGCCCCCGCTGCGCCCCGGCGCTATTCCCCCGCCGGCACCGCGGCCCGCTGGCGGAACACGCGGCTGATGCCGTGGCGGGTCTTGTCCCAGTAATAGGGCGCGCAGACCATCTCGATCACCGCCTTCCAGGCCGCCAGCGCGCCCAGCGTCCAGTAGAGCGGCAGCGTCGGCACCCACACCAGCAGGCCCGGGCTGCGACGCCGCACCATGGCCAGCGCCGCGCAGCCCAGCATCACCGCCTGGCCGGTGCCGAGCGACAGGCCCAGCGGCCAGACCAGCCACACCGGCAGCGACGCGCCCCACAGCGGCTGCCCGGTGGCCACGCCGCCGATCAGCGCGACCCAGAACAGCGGCATCGCCAGATAGGTCGCCGCCGCGCCGAGGAACAGCACGTTGAGGCCGAGGAAGCCGCGCAGCCCCAGCTCGCGCCACAGCCGCGCCGGCGCCCGCATGTGGCTGAGCCAGGTCAGCAGATAGCCCTTGAGCCAGCGCGAGCGCTGGCGGATCCACGGCCCGGGGCGGCAGTTCGCCTCCTCCAGCGTCACCGAATCGAGCACCGCGCAGCGCAGGCCGCGCCGCGCCAGGCGCATGCCCAGATCGGCGTCCTCGGTGACGTTGTGCGCGTCCCAGGCGCCCAGCCGCTCCAGCGCCGCGCGGCGGAAATAGACCGAGGTGCCGCCCAGCGGGATCGGCAGCCCCAGCCGCTGGAAGCCGCGCAGCAGCACGTCGAACCAGATCGCGTACTCGATCTGGAAGCAGCGCGTCAGCCAGTTCTCGGTGGCGTTGTAGTAGGCGAGCTGGCACTGCACGCAGGCGACCTCGGGCGGCGCGGCGTTGAGCGCCTCGGCCACCTGGCGCAGCTGGCCGGGGTCCGGGCGGTCCTCGGCGTCGAGGATGCCGATCACCTCGCCCTCGGCGAAGTCGAGCGCGAAGTTCATCGCCCGCGGCTTGGTCCTCGGCGCCCCCTCGGGCACGATGATGGGCGCGATCCAGCCGGGCAGCGCCGCGGCCTCGACCGCGGCCAGGGTGGCCTCGTCGCCGGCCTCGAGCAGGAGCTTCACGTCGAGCAGATCGCGCGGATAGTCGAGCGCCTCGAGCGCGGCCAGGATCTCGGCCACCATGCCCGCCTCGCGATAGAGCGGCACCAGCAGCGTCACCACCGGCAGCGGCCGGCGCGCCGCCAGCTCCACGGTGCCCGGCGCCGGTGCGCGCGGCGCCGGACGGCGCAGCCCGGCGACCAGCGCCAGCAGTCGCAGCACCGTGGTCGCGGCGTTCAGCACCAGGAGCAGCGCCAGCGCCGGTGCCAGCCCGGCACCGCCGCCCGCGACCATGAGCCAGGCCGCCACGGCAAGCGCCAGCGCCACCCCGGTGCGCGCGTGGCCCAGCCCGCGCACGCTGTGGCCCCGCGCGGTGCGCATCGCCGCGCGCCGCGCCAGCGGCCCGCCCAGCACCCGCCCGAGCGCCCGGTCGAGCTGGCGCGTCGGGGCCACCGCGACCGGCGCCTGCGCCGCCCCCAGCGCCACCAGCGCGGCGCCGGCGCCCTCCGGCCGGTCGGTGACATGGACCGTGACGCCGCCGATGCGCTGCCAGGGCAGGATACGGTGCATCAGGTAGAGCCCGGCCTGCGCCGGATCGACCAGCCCGCCGTCCACCGGCGCGGCATCGAGGTCGAGATGCTCGAAGCCCCACTGCTCGGCCAGCGCGCCGGCCACCGCGCCGCCGCTGGCCCAGCCCTGCGCCACCAGCATGTCGCCCAGCCGGCGCCCGCAGTCGGGCTGGCGCGCCAGTGCATCGCGCAGCCGCCCCGGCTCGAGCGCCTGCCGCTCGACCAGGATCTCGCCCAGCCGCGGCCGCGTGCGCGCACCGCTGCCGGGCCGCCCGAACATCACCACGCGGTTCATCGGCGCCCCCCAACCGGCGCCCCGACCGGCGCCCCGACCGGCGCCCCGGCCCGCGCCCGGACCCGTCTCTCTTCCCGCCTCTCGACCCACCTCTCGGCCCACCCGGCGGACCGCCCCAGGGGGGCCCCTCGCACAACCTCACGCAACATCGCACTCCTCCGCCCGCTGCAGAGAAGTCCTGCGTAGTGGTTAACTGGTTAAGAGAGGCTTAAGCCCCGCGCCGCGCCTGCATCGCCGCGGCGAAGCGCTCGAACAGGTAGAAGCTGTCCTGCGGCCCCGGGCTCGCCTCGGGATGGAACTGCACCGAGAAGACCGGCGCCCCCTCGACCCTGAGCCCACAGTTCGAGCCGTCGAACAGCGAGACATGCGTCTGCTTCACGCCCTCGGGCAGGGTGGCGCCGTCGACCGCGAAGCCGTGGTTCATCGAGGTGATCTCGACCTTGCCGGTCTCCAGGTCCTTGACCGGGTGGTTGGCGCCGTGGTGGCCGAACTTCATCTTCACCGTGCGCGCGCCCAGCGCCAGGCCCATCATCTGGTGGCCCAGGCAGATGCCGAACAGCGGCCGGCCCGCCTCGATCACGCCCCGGATCATCGGCACGGCGTATTGCCCGGTCGCCGCCGGGTCGCCGGGTCCGTTCGACAGGAACACCCCGTCGGGGTCGTGCGCCAGCACCTCCTCGGCCGTGGCGCTGGCCGGCAGCACCACGACCTCGGCGCCCACGCCTGACAGGCAGCGCAGGATGTTGCGCTTGGTGCCGTAGTCCACGGCGACGACGCGGAAGCGCGGCTCGTCGAGCCGGCCGAAGCCCTGGCCCCAGTCCCAGCGCGTCTCGCGCCAGCGATAGGACTGCGGGCAGGTCACCTCGCGCGCCAGGTCCGCCCCCTCCAGCCCGGGGAAGGCGCGCGCCGCGGCGACCAGCGCCTCGGTGTCGAACGTCCCGTCGGCCGCATGCGCCACCGCCACGTGCGGCATGCCCAGCTCGCGGATGCGCCGGGTCAGCCGCCTTGTGTCCACGCCGGCCACACCGATGCGCCCGCGCCGCGCCAGCCAGGCCGAGAGGTGCTCGGCCGCGCGCCAGTTCGCCGGCGCGGTCACGTCCCACTTCACCACCATGCCCAGCGCCACCGGCTCGCCCGCCTCGTCGTCCTCGGGGTTGGTGCCGACATTGCCCACATGGGGGAAGGTGAAGGTGACGATCTGCCCGGCATAGGAGGGGTCGGTCATGATCTCCTGATAGCCGGTCATCGCCGTGTTGAAGCACAGCTCGCCCACCGCCCGGCCGGTGGCGCCGAAGCCGCGGCCCCAGATCAGCGTGCCGTCGGCCAGCGCGATGCAGGCGGTCGGCCGCGCCCCCGCGCCGAAGAACTCCGCCTGTCCCGGATCGACCGCCGTCGCCATTGCCATTCCCGTGCCAGCGCCTCCGCGCGGGGAACCTAAGCCCGCCCTGCGGGGCCGTCAAGCGAGCACGCCAATAATAATCGTCGTTTCATATCAGCGTGTTACGCGTCGACAGCCGAGTTGCCGCAGACCCCGCGCTGGTGTAGTCTCTTGCGCCCCGGCCGCGCCTTGCGGCAATCCCGTCAACCGGCCAGCGCCCGAACCGCCACCAACCAGGAAGCCCCAACCAGGAAGCCCCCGAGGGTCCGATGCGAGAACAGATCACGGCCGCGCTGAAGGAGGCGATGCTCGCCAAGGACAAGCTCAGGATCAACACCCTGCGCCTGATGCTGGCGGCAATCCGCGACCGCGACATCGCCCGCCGAAGCGACGAGAGCGGCGCCGAGATCGACCAGGCCGAGATCATGGCGCTGTTGGCGCGCATGGTGCGCCAGCGCGAGGAGTCGGCCGCCGCCTACGAGACCGGCGGCCGCATGGAGCTGGCCGAGGCCGAGCGCGCCGAGATCGGCGTGATCCAGGAATTCCTACCCCGGCCGATGTCGGACGCCGAGATCGACGCCGCCGTGAACAAGGCCATTGCCGAGACCGGCGCCGGCTCGATCCGCGACATGGGCAAGGTGATGGGCCTGCTCAAGTCGCGCCACTCGGGGCAGATGAACTTCGCCGAGGCCGGCAGCCGGGTGAAGGCCAGGCTCGCCTGAGCCGCCGCGCACCCCGCTTGCCCCCTCGCGGCCGATCCGCTAGGGAACGCCCCGATCCGATCGCATGCGCGCGACCCCCAAGCGGACCCGCCCGATGGCCAAGGACAAGCCGAAGAAACTCCCCCGCCCGCGGGCCGAGACCCCGCGCGGCTTCCGCGACTACGCCGGCGGCGACGTCACCGCGCGGCGCGCCATGCTCGAACGCATCTGCGAGGTCTACCACCATTACGGCTTCGACCCGCTCGAGACCCCGGCGGTCGAGACCGTCGAGGCGCTGGGCAAGTTCCTGCCCGACACCGACCGGCCCAACGAGGGCATCTTCGCCTGGCAGGACGACGACGAGGCCTGGCTCGGCCTGCGCTACGACCTGACAGCGCCGCTGGCGCGCTACGTGGCGCAGAACCGGCTCGAGCTGCCCACGCCCTACCGCCGCTACGCCGTCGGCCCGGTCTGGCGCAACGAGAAGCCGGGGCCGGGGCGCTTCCGCCAGTTCTACCAGTGCGACGCCGACACCGTGGGCACCCCTACCGTCGCCGCCGACGCCGAGATCTGCATGATGCTGGCGGACGCGCTCGAGGCGGCGGGGATCGCCCGCGGCGACTATGTGGTGCGCATCAACAACCGAAAGGTCTTGAACGGGGTGCTGGAGGTCGCGGGCCTGCCCGAGGGGGCGGAACGCGAGCGGGGCATCGTGCTGCGTGCCATCGACAAACTCGACCGGCTGGGCGAGGAGGGCGTGCGGGCGTTGCTCTGCAGCGGCCGGCGCGACGAGAGCGGGGACTTTACCGCGGGCGCGGGTCTCAGCGACGAGCAAGCTGAGATCGTTATGCAGTTTGTTTCTGCTAACAAGATCGTCGAAGCCGAACTCACGAAAGGGCCGCCAGACCCAGACAACCGGATCCCCGGGGGCATGGGTTTCATGATTTCCGATCCTAATGAGAACGGCGATCATGCCGGACGGGTTTGGAATTCGGCAGCCCTTGATCATCTCATGCGTCTAGTGGGCAAGAACGATACGGGCTTTCAAGGCCTTAAGGAACTTGCTGAAGTCACCGACTTGCTTGCCGCACAGGGTTATGGACCAGACAGAATAAAGGTGGACCCCTCGGTGGTGCGCGGCCTGGGCTACTACACCGGCCCGGTCTACGAGGCCGAGCTGACCTTCGAGATCACCGACGAGGAGGGCCGCGTGCGCCAGTTCGGCTCGGTCGCCGGCGGCGGGCGCTACGACGACCTGGTCAAGCGCTTCACCGGCCAGGCGGTGCCGGCCACCGGCGTCTCCATCGGCGTCGACCGCCTGCTCGCCGCGCTGCGCGCCATCGGCCGCGCCGGCACCGCCGGGGCGCAGGGCCCGGTGGTCATCCTCGCCATGGACCGCGAGCGCATGGCCGGCTACCAGGCGATGTGCGCCGAGCTGCGCACCGCCGGCATCCGCGCCGAGGTCTTCCTGGGCGGCGGCAACATGGGCAAGCAGCTCAAATATGCCGACCGCCGCGCCGCCCCCATCGTCGTGATCGAGGGCTCGGACGAGGCGGCCCAGGGCGTCGTCACGCTCAAGGACCTCGCGCTCGGCGCCCGGCTCGCGGCCCAGATCGAGACCCGCGCCGAATGGATGGCCCAGCCCGCCCAGCTCACCGTGCCCCGCGCCGGGCTGGTGGCCGAGGTGCGCAAGATGCTCGCGCGCCCCGGGAACTGACATGGCGAGGACTGACCCGGCAGGCCCGAGATGAACGCCGTGCGCCAGGGCGCCGAGCACAGCGCGCTCGAGGCGGCGCTGGCCACGCTGGCGCGCGTCTTCGCCGCGGCCGGCTTCGCCCCGGTCACCGCCGTGCACCTGTTCGAGGCCGAGACGCTGATCGACCTCTATGGCGAGGACATCCGCGCCCGCGCGTTCCTGTTCCCCGGCTCGGGCGGCGGCGGCGAGCTGTGCCTGCGCCCCGACTTCACCGTGCCGGTGGTGCGCGCCCATGGCGCGGGCGGCTGGGCGCGCCGCGCCCGCTACGCCTACCAGGGCCCGGTGTTCCGCCGTCAGGCGCCCGGCTCGTCGCGGCCCACCGAATACCTCCAGGCCGGCATCGAGGACCTCGGCAACCCCGACCGCCCCGGCGCGGACGCGGCCACGCTGGCGCTGGTGCTCGACGCGCTCGGGGCGCTTCAGGCCGGCCCGCTCGCCGTCACCACCGGCGATCTCGGCATCGCCTTCGCCCTGCTCGATGCGTTGCCGATGCCGCCGCGCCGCCGCCACCAGCTGCGCCGCCACTTCTGGCGCCCGCGCCGCTTCCACGCGCTGATCGAGCAGGCCGTCGCCGGCCCCGCCGCGACCACGCCCTTGCGCGCGCAACTGCTCGAGGCCGCCGCCGGCCCAGTCCCCGCCGACGCCGTCGCCGCGCTGGCCACCGCCGCCGGCGAGCCCCTGGGCCTGCGCGCGACCGACGAGATCGTCGCCCGCGCCCTGGCGCTGGCCGAGGCCGCCGCCGAGCCGCCCATGCCGCGCGCCGAGGCCGAGCTGATCGAGACCGCGCTTTCCGTGCAGGGCCCCGCCGGCAACGCGCTCGCCCGCCTGCGCGCGCTCACCGCCGAGGCCGGCGTCAACATCGCCCCCGCCCTCGACCGCTTCGAGGCCCGCCTCGCCGCGCTCGAGCGCGCCGGCATCGACGCCGCCGGGCTGCCCTTCGACGCCGCCTTCGGCCGCAACCTCGAATACTACGAGGGCTTCGTGTTCGAGATCGGGGCGACGGGCCGCGCCGACCTGCCGCCCCTGGCTGGCGGCGGGCGCTACGACGCCATGACGGCCCGCCTCGGCGCCGCCACGGCGATCCCCGCCGTCGGCGCCATGATCCGCCCCGAGGCGGTGCTCGCCGCGCGCCACGCCGCGCCGGAGGCGCAGCCATGAGCCTCACCCTCGGCCTGCCCTCCAAGGGCCGGCTCCAGGACGACACGCTCGCCTGGTTCGCCGCCCGCGGCATCGAGATCGCGCGCACCGGCGACGCCCGGCAATACGCCGCCGAGGCGCGCGGCGTCGACGGGCTCGAGGTCGTCCTGCTCTCGGCCGCCGAGATCCCGCGCGAGCTCGCCCGCGGCCGCCTGCATCTCGGCGTCACCGGCGAGGACCTGGTGCGCGAGCGCATCCCCGACTGGCAACGGCGGGTGGCGCTCGCCGCGCCCATGGGCATCGGCCGGGCCGATCTCGTGGTCGCGGTGCCCGCCTTCTGGGTCGACGTGGAGACCATGGCCGACCTCGACGAGGTGGCCGAGGCCTTCCGCGCCCGCCACGGCCACGGGCTCAGGGTCGCCACCAAGTACCCCAACCTGGTGCGCGCCTTCTTCCAGGGCCGCGGCGTCGCCGACTACCGCCTGATCGACAGCCAGGGCGCCACCGAGGCGGCGCCGAAAAATCTTTCTGCCGAGGCCATCGCCGACATCACGTCCTCGGGCGAGACGCTGCGCGCCAACCAGCTGCGCGTGCTCGCCGACGGCCTGATCCTGAAAAGCGAGGCGCATCTGTGCCTCAGCCGCGCGGCCCCGCGCGACCGGGCGCAACAGACCGCGCTTCGTCGCCTGGGCGAGACGCTCGGACTCGACGGGCTCGAGTCCTGACCCCCTGCGGGGCGGTGAGGATTGCCGCGACTCCGCGCTCTTGGAGTAACCGCCAAGTCAAGCGGGACCTGTGATACTTCTGACACAGATGATTTTAGAGCCGAACGATCTGTATCTTCTCCCGCACCCTGCAATTGTTTCGGCGCCCGGACTCGTGCTAGCGCAGCTTGCGTCTGAAAAAAACTTCACACGACATCAAGGGGGCTGCCATGCACGTTAAAACGGCATCGACTCTGGTTCTGGCCACGGCGCTGGTCGCGCTGTCCGGCCCCGCCTTCTCGGCGGACTGGAGCGGGTTCCACGCCGGCGTGCATACCGGCTACGCTTTGGGCCATACCGGCTTCGACTATCAGGGGGGCGGCGCAGCCAGTCACGACACCGAAGGCCCGTTCGGCGGCTTCCAGGCCGGCTACGACATGCAGAGCGGCAGCCTGGTCTACGGCGCCGAGCTCGAGGCGAGCGTCTACTCCGTCGACGGCTCGACCCACTGCCCGAACCCGTCTTGGAGCTGCCAGAGCTCGCTTGGCCCCGGCGGCAGCGCGCGCGTCCGGGTCGGCTACGCGACCGGCAACTTCCTGCTCTACGGCACCGGCGGCGGAGCCCTCGTCGACGCCCGGCTGCAGACGGTCAACCCCGCCGGCCAGGACTTCGGCGAGAGCCAGACGCAGCTGGGCTGGACCGCCGGCCTCGGCGTCGAATACCGCTGGACGCCGCTGATCAGCACCAAGCTGGAGTATCGCTACACCGACCTCGGCGACGCGACCTACACGGTCGACACCGGCTATAAAATCGATGCCGACCTGCACTATCACGCCGTGATCCTCGGGGTGAACTGGCACTTCTGAGCCACGACCGGCAAGGGCCGGCCCAGGGCGGGCCCAGGCGGGCCCGCGCCCGCCCCAAACCCGCCGCCCCGATCCGGGGCTTCAGCCAGCCACCGTGGCGGCAGTCTCACATCCGCTTGCGCGCGCTCAGCGCCGCCGACAGCGTGCCGTCGTCGAGATAATCGAGCTCGCCCCCCACCGGCACGCCCTGGCCCAGCGAGGTGACCTCCGCCCCCGTCCCCTCCAGGTACTCGGCGATCACATGCGCCGTGGTCTGCGCGTCGACCGTGGCGGCCAGCGCCAGGATCACCTCGCGCACCCCGCCCTCGCGCGCCCGCTCGGCCAGCTCGGGGATGCGCAGCATCTGCGGCGTCACCCCGTCGAGCGCCGACAACAGCCCGCCCAGCACGTGATAGCGCCCGCGGAACACCCCCGCGCGCTCCAGCGCCCACAGATCGCCCACGTCCTCGACCACGCAAAGCGCCGCGTCGTCGCGCCGGGGGTCGCGGCAGATGGCGCATTCCTCGCCGGTCGCCAGGTTGCCGCACACCCGGCAGGTGGTCACCTTCTCGGCCACCTCGGCCAGCGCCTGCGCCAGCGGCAGCAACAGCCGCTCGCGCCGCCTGACCAGCGCCAGCACGGCGCGCCGGGCCGAGCGCGGGCCCAGGCCCGGCAGCTTCGCCATCAGCTCGATCAGCCGCTCGATCTCGGCGCCGCCGCCGGTCATGCGCGCCTCTCTGTGGCCGCCGCGCTCATCCTCCGAAGGGCAGCTTCATCCCCGGCGGCAGGGGCAGGCCCTCGGTGATCTTGGCCATCTCCGCGCGGCCCTGCTCGCGCGCGCGGCGCGAGGCGTCGTTCACCGCGGCGACGATCAGGTCCTCGAGCACCGCCTTCTCGTAGGAGCCGTCGAGCAGGGCGGGGTCCACGGTCAGCGCCCGTACCTCGCCCTCGGCCGTGGCCCGGGCGGTCACCATGCCCGCGCCCGCCGAGCCCTCGGCCTCGATGGCGGCGATGCGTTCCTGGGCCTCGGCCACCTTCTGCTGCATCTCCTGGGCCTGCTGCATCAGCTTGGAGAAATCGCCCAAGCCCTTCATCATGGCATGTCCTCCTCGAACGGGTCGCCGTTCTCGATCAGGTCGTCGCCCGGATCGATCCCCGGATCATCCTCCGGATCATCCGCCAAACCATTCCCTTCCAGATCGTTCCCCGCGGCGCCGTCTTCAAGCGCCGCCGCGCGCCCGCCCAGGGGGCGCACGTCGCGGATCTCCGCGCCGGGGAAGGCCTCGAGCGCGGCCAGCACCAGCGGGTGCTCGGCGGCCCGCGCGGTGCGGCTGGCCCGCTCGGCGGCGCGCGTCTCCGCGATGCTGGGCGCGCCGCCCGCGCCGCTCACCATCACGCTCCAGCGCGCCCCGGTCAGCGCGCCCAGCCGCTGGCCCAGACGCCCGGCCAGGTCGCCGGGCGCCCCCGGCGCCGGGGTGAACTCGATCAGGCCGGGCCGCAAGCGCACCGGCCGCAGGTACTCCTCGACCTCGTGCAGAAGCTTGATGTCGCGCTCGCGGCGCAAAAGCGCGACGATGTCCTCGATCGCGGCATAGCCCGCCAGCCCCGTCTCCGGCTCGGCCTCCGCGCGCCCGGCCGGCACCGCGGGTGCCTCCCTTTGCGCGTCCCTTTGCGCCTCGCTTTGCGGCGCCGCGCCGCCGGCCACCGCGGTCAGCCGCGCCGCCGGGCAAGGGCGGCCCCCTTCGCCGCCCCCTTCGCCGCCCCCTTCGCCGCCCCCTCCGCCGGTGCCACCGCGCCCGCCGCCGCTGCCCGAGCCTTTGCTGCCCGAGCCTTTGCTGCCCGGGCCTTTGCTACCCAGGCCGCCTGCGCCGGACGGCGCCCCGTCGCCCTCGCTCAGCCGCCGCACCAGCTCCTCGGGCGGCGGCAAATCGGCCACATGGGTCAGCCGGATCACCGCCATCTCGGCGGCCATCATCGCGGTCGGCGCCGTGGGCAATTCCTCGATCGCCTTGAGCAGCATCTGCCAGGCCCGGGTCAGCACGCGCATGGACAGCCGCGCCGCCAGATCGCCGCCGCGCCGGCGCTCCTCGGCCGAGACGGTCGGGTCCGCCGCCGCGGCGGCCGAGATCTTCAGGACCGAGACCCAGTGCGTCAGCTCGGCGAGATCGCGCAGCACCACCGCCGGGTCGGCCCCTTCGGCATACTGCGCGGCCAGCTCCTCCAGCGCGCCCCTGGCATCGCCGCGCATCACCGCCTCGAACAGGTCGATCACCCGCGCCCGGTCGGCCACGCCCAGCATGGCGCGCACCTCTCCCGCGCCGATCTCGCCGCCGTGGCCCAGCGCGATCGCCTGGTCCAAGAGCGACAGCCCGTCGCGCACCGAGCCCTCGGCCGCGCGCACGATCAGCGCCAGCGCCTCGGCGCCGATCTGCGCCCCTTCCTGCTCGGCAATCCCGCCCAGATGCTGCAGCATCAGCTCGGGCTCGATGCGGTGCAGGTCGAAGCGCTGGCAGCGGCTCAGCACCGTGACCGGCACCTTGCGGATCTCGGTGGTGGCGAAGATGAACTTCACGTGCTCGGGCGGCTCCTCCAGCGTCTTCAGCAGCGCGTTGAAGGCCGAGGTCGAGAGCATGTGCACCTCGTCGACGATATAGACCTTGTAGCGCGCCGACGCCGCCCGGTAGCGCACCGACTCGATGATCTCGCGCACGTCGCCGACGCCAGTGTTCGAGGCCGCGTCCATCTCCAGCACGTCGACATTGCGCCCCTCGGCGATCGAGACGCAGGCCTCGCAGGCGCCGCAGGGGTCGATGGTCGGCCCGTCGCCGCGCGTGCAGTTCAGCCCCTTGGCGATGATCCTCGCCGTGGTCGTCTTGCCCACTCCGCGCACGCCGGTCAGGATGAAGGCATGCGCGATGCGGTCGTGCCTGAACGCGTTGGTCAGCGTCCTGACCATCGCGTCCTGGCCGATCAGGTCGCGGAAATGGCCGGGGCGGTACTTGCGCGCCAGCACCTGATAGGGCTGCGCGGTGTCCGAAGGGGACGTTTCCGGCGGCATCGGGGGCGTGCTGTCGTCCATCAACGGGGTCCGGGCTGGGCCTGTCCGGGGTCTCGCCGCGGTCGCGCGGCCGGCCCCAGCTATAGCCGCGCGGGACCGGCCCCGCAAGGAAACCGGCTCAGCCCAGCGCCGAGAGCATCAGCGCCGCGCCGCCCATGACCAGCCCGGCCCCGGCAAGGCGGGCGACGCCGTCTCCCCGGGGCAGCAGCTTCTCGGCCATGACGAACAGGGCCAGCCCCGCGATCCAGTAGAGGTTCATCACGCCGCCGAAGAACAGCAGCGCCATCAGGAACCAGCAGCAGCCCAGGCAGTAGGCGCCGTGCAGGACGCCCAGCCGGAAGGCGCCTGCCCGCCCCGGACGGTGGTGCTGGCTGAGGAACTGCGCCGGCTGCCGGCAGTGGCGCAGGCAGGCCTGCTTGATGGGCGCGAACTGATAGAGCCCCGCCACGATCAGGATCGCCGCGCCCAGCGTCGCGCTGGTGACCGTCATCAGCCCCGGCGAGACCAGCCCGCGCAGCTCCAGCGCCCATTGCAGCACCGTGGCCAGGACGCTGAACCCCGCCCAGACCGCCAGGTAGCCGCTTAAGAAAACGCCCGCAAGCCTGACCGAATTCGCCGCCGGGTCGGTCTTTCGCTTCACCGCCGCAAACAGCAGGATCATCGGTGCCGCGCTCGGCGTCATCATGGCGACCATCATCACCCACCACATGAGGAACACGAGCACGCCATAACCGGGCGTCCAGGACGCGGGCTGCATCGCCATGCCGCGCGCCCGCGCCAGCACGGTCATCTCCAGCGCCGACATCTCCATGCCGACGCCGGTCACCGTGTAGACCGCTGCGATCAGGCTCAGCGCCGCCAGGGCGGCGATCAGGCGCGCGCGATCGCGCCTGAGCAGCGCCTCGAGCGGGCCACCGGCGGTCATGACCTCAGGCCGCCTCGCGGATCACGCCGGTGTTGGACAGGTGCAGCTCGGCGAAGGCACCGAAGCTGTCCTCCATGTTGACGTCGATCGCGCCTTCGGACTTCGTCCAGGCGCGCCCGACCTCCATCAGCGCCGTCTCGAAGCCGTTGGGCAGGTCGATGCGCACCCGGTGCTCGTTGCCGGTGACCGGGTTGAGAATCGGCTCGCCGCGGCTCTCGAAGCAGCCGGGCACCTTGGTGCGGCCGCGCCGGGCGGGCGGGTCGGACTCGAACTCGATGGGTTTGAAAAGCGGCTCCAGCTTGGTCGGGCACATGGTGGCAAACACCGACCACATGGTCGTCATCGGCTCGGTGTCCTCGCCCGACATGATGGCCAGCATCGCGGCGCGCTGCGCGTCCGAGGCGCGCTCGTCGACGATCAACTGCATGGTACCGTCGCCCTCGTGTACCGCTCCGGGCCAGCGGTACATCACCGCCCCGCGCAGCCCGTCGAGCGGCACCTCGCCGTAATGCCCGCGCGTGATCTCGTAGGCCGCGGCCGCATAGCAGTCGCCATGCGTCGGCAGGGAATTGAACTGGCAGGGGCAGGCATAGTCGCAATTGCAGTTGGCGAATTCGACGCCGTGGATCTCCCAGGGTGTCATGACAATCCTCCCTTTAAATCCCACGCCCCGCGGCGACCCTAGCAAAAAACGCGCCCCGAGTCGCCCCGCCTGCGCACCGGCGGGCGTTGAAAATTCTGTGAGGGAGGAGGTGAGAGGCTGGACAGCGACCCGAACGAAACTCGTTACGGCTGCTTCCTTCCGGACCTGACCGGGTTGGCGAGGCGTTCGCCCGTGCCAACCTCTCGCCCCCCATATACGGACGCCGGCCGGCCCGCGCAACCCGGCCGGCAAAGCGCCGCGCCGGCCGTTGCGGCCGCCCGCCCCGTCTGGCATCAAGGGCGCGACCTCACCTGCCCCCTCACCTGCCCCCTCACCTGCCCCCTCCGGGGTGGTTGGGGTCAGAGAATGACGAGGGTGACGGTGCTGCCCTGGGGTGCCTTCTCGCCCGCCCGGGGGTCCTGGGAGCGGACGGTGCCGAAGAACCCGCCGAGGAACTTGCGGACCTCGACCATCTCGGGTCCCTTGGAGATGTCCAACGTGACGGTGTCGCCGGGGAAGAGGTTGCCCCCGCTGGGTCGCTGCGCAGCCACGAGGCCCCTCGCGACCGTCGTGCTGGAGACCTTCTCGCCCTTCTCGACGTTGAGCCCCAGGCCCTC
>NZ_JBZSYN010000134.1:0-8180 GCF_058622915.1 Thermohalobaculum sp.
AGTCTCGTGGAAGTCGGGTGGGAGTGAGATGACGCACAGCCAGGTCACCGCGGTGCTCGACGCCAACGAGGCCTTCTATAGCGCTATGCGCGCGGGCGACATCGACATCATGGAAGCGCTGTGGGCCCGGTTCCGGCAGGTGAGCTGCACCCACCCGGACGGCCCGGCAATCTTCGGCCGCGGCGCGGTGATGGCGAGTTGGCGCATGATCCTGCGCCACCACCCGCCCGAGATCCACGCCTGGGACGCGCAAGCCGTGGTCACCGGGCAGAGCGCCATGGTGCTGTGCCGCGAGCGGATCGGCCCGATCGAGCTGATGGCCTCGAACGCCTGGGTGCGCGAGGAAGGCGCCTGGCGCATGGTCAACCACCAGGCCGCGCAGATCCCCGGGCCCCGGCTCGGCTGAGCCGTGGTTCGCTGAGCCGGGGGCGCCTACCAGAGCGCGTCGGCGGGGGCCTCGTCGCGGTCGGCGGGCCCGTAGTCGCGGATCACGCTGACCACGCGCAGCCGGTAGTCGGCGAACAGCCCGCCGCGCCCGGCCGCCTGGGCCTCGCGGTGCCCGGCGTGGTTGCGCCAGCGCGCGACGGCCGCCTCGTCGCGCCACAGGCTGAGCGAGAGCAGCTTGCCCGGCGTGGTCAGGCTCTCGAAGCGCTCGACCGAGACGAAGCCCTCGATCCTCTCCAGCTCGGGCCTGAGCGCGGCCGCCCAGTCGAGATAGGCGCCGCGCCTGCCCGGCGCCGGCTGCACCTCGAAGACGATGGCGATCATGCGCCGCCCCCCCAGTCCACCGGGTCGAGATGGGGGCCGCCGAAGGTCTGCTCGACAGGCTGCAGCTCGATGGTCGAGACGTTGACATGCGGCGGGGCCGAAACGGCGTAGAGGATCGCCCCGGCGACGTCCTCGGGGCTGAGCTCGCGGATGCCGGTGTCCTTGATCTGCGCGCGCCGGACCGGGTCGCTCACCGCCACGTCGTAGAACTCGGTCGAGACCCGGCCCGGGCAGATCTCGGTGACGCGCACGCCGGTGCCGCGCAGCTCGAGCCTGAGATTCTGGCCCAACAGCCGCACCGCCCCCTTCGAGGCGCCGTAGACCGCCGAGACCAGCGGGTAGAGCCCGGCCACCGAGCCGATGTTGACCAGGTGCCCGCGCTTCCGCGCGATCATGCCCGGCAGCGCCAGGCGCGACAGCTCCAGCACCGCGGTGACGTTGGTCTCGATGGTCTGCGCCACCGCCTCGCGGCTGGCGTCGGCAAGCCCGCCGAACCCCGCCCCTAGTCCGGCGTTGTTCACCAAAAGGTCGGGGGCGACCTCGGCCACCAGGCGCTCCATCGCCGCGGCGTCGCGCACGTCCGCCGCATGGGGCGTGCAGCCGGTCTCGCGCGCCAGCGCGTCCAGCCGCCCGGCCCGGCGGGCCAGCGCGTGCACCCGCCAGCCCGCGCCGGCGAGCGCACTCACCACGGCCCGGCCGATGCCCGACGAGGCGCCGGTGACCAGCGCCACTTGCTCGCTCATCGCATCCTCCCTCTCACGGCCATTTCGCCACCGGCGGCAGGCTCATCAGCACGGCCTCGGGGTTGTGGCCGGTCTCCAGCCCGAACTTGGTGCCGCGGTCGTAGACCAGGTTGAACTCGACATAGCGCCCGCGCTTGACCAGCTGGTGCTCGCGCTCGGCCTCGGTCCAGGGCTCGGACATGCGCCGCCGGGTGATCGGCACGAAGGCGTCGAGGAAGGCGCGGCCGACATCCTGCGTGAAGGCGAAGTCGTCCTCCCAGTCGCCCGAGCAGAGGTCGTCGAAGAAGATGCCGCCCACCCCGCGCGGCTCGTTCCAGTGGCGGATCAGGAAGTACTCGTCCGCCCAGGCCTTGAAGCGGGGGTAGTAGGCGGCGTCGTGCCGCTCGCAGGCCGCGCGCAGCGCCGCGTGGAAGGCGTCGGTGTCCTCGGCCACCGGCTCGACCGGGTTGAGGTCGGTGCCGCCGCCGAACCACCAGGCCTTGGGCGTCCAGAACATGCGCGTGTTCATGTGCACGGCGGGGCATCGGGGCGAGCGCATATGCGCCACCAGCGAGATGCCGGAGGCCCAGAAGCGCGGGTCCTCGGCGAGGCCGGGGATCTCCTTGCGCGCGGTCAGGCTGCGCTGGGCCAGCGCGCCCAGCGCGCCGTGCACGGTCGAGACGTTGACGCCGACCTTCTCGAACAGCCGGCCGGCGCGCATCACCGCCATGACGCCGCCGCCGTGGTCGCCCTCGCCCTCGCCGGCGCGGCGGGTCTCCTTGCGCGCGAACCGGCCCGGCGCCAGATCCGCGTGCGGGCCGGTGGTCTGGGCGTCCTCGAGCGCCTCGAATTCGGCGCAGATGCGGTCGCGCAACTCGGCGAACCAGGTGCTGGCGCGGGTCTTCTCCGCCACGAGTTCGTCGTGCATTCTTGCCTCTCCCGCCGGGCTGGACACTGTTAGGCTGGCGCGCCGGGCCCCGGCAAGGCCGAACCGTTCGAGACATCGCATGTTCCGCTATTTCGAGACCCTGATCGACCCCTACCAGCGCTACGAGAACCCCGACGAGTTCCCGGGCCGGCTGATCCCGTTCTACCTCAGCTTCCTAGGCCCGGCGCGCTGGGTGCTGGGCTGGACCATGGCGCTGGGGCTCGCCTTCGCCGTCACCGAGGCGCTGATGCTGCGCTTTGCCGGGCAGCTCGTGGACATCCTGACCCACTCGACGCCGCAGACGCTGTGGCGCGACCACGGCGGCGCGCTGCTGGCCATGGCCGGCATCGTGCTGGTGTTCCGCCCCTTCGTGCGCATCGCCGAGAGCCTGGTCTCGAGCCAGGGCTTCTATGCGCCGATGGGCGCGCTGATCCGCTGGCGCACGCACCGCAAGATGCTGCGCCAGTCGCTGGGCTTCTTCACCGACGACTTCGCCGGGCGCATCGCCACCAAGCAGATCCAGCTCGCGCCCGCGCTCAACGACTCGGTCTACCAGATGGCGCAGGAGATGTGGTACGCGCTGATCTACGTGTTCGGCGCCGCGGCGGTGCTGGCGGGCGCCGACCTGCGGCTGGTGCTGCCGCTGGCGCTGTGGTTCGCCGGCTTTCTCGCCATCGCCGCGTTCTTCGTCCCCCTGATCACCCGGCGCAGCCGCGCCGTGGCCGATGCGCGCTCGGTGCTGGCGGGGCGGATCGTCGACGCCTACACCAACATCCAGACGGTCAAGCTGTTCGCCCATGCCGAGCGCGAGGAAGCCTATGCGCGCGAGGCGCTGGAGGACTTCCGCTGGACCTTCGCGCGCCAGACGCGGCTCTTCACGCTGCTGACCGTCGCGCTCGCCGGGCTCTCGGTGGTCCTGATCGGCGGCGTGATCGGCTATGCCATCTGGCTGTGGAGCTTGGGCGCGGTGACCGTGGGCGCGGTGGCCACGGCGGCGGCGCTGGTCACCCGGCTCAACGGCATGGTGGACTGGATCATGTGGTCGCTGACCACGCTGTTCCAGAACATCGGCACCGTGCAGGACGGCATGGAGACCATGTCGAAGCCGCTCAGGCTGACCGACCGCCCGGACGCCAGGCCCCTGACCCTGTCCCAGGGCGAGGTCCGGTTCGACCACGTCACCCACCGCTACGGCCGCGGCGGCGGCGGCGGGGTGGTGGACATCGACCTGACCATCCGCGGCGGCGAGCGGGTCGGGCTGGTGGGTCCCTCGGGCGCGGGCAAGTCGACGCTGGTCAACCTGGCGCTGCGCTTCTTCGACCCCGACGAGGGGCGCGTACTGATCGACGGCCAGGACCTCGCCCACTGCCGGCAGGAGAGCGTGCGCGCCCGCATCGCCATGGTCACCCAGGACACCTCGCTGTTGCATCGCTCGATCGGCGAGAACATCCGCTACGGCCGGCCCGAGGCCAGCGAGGCGGAGCTGTGGGAGGCCGCGCGCAAGGTGCGCGCCGACGAGTTCATCCCCGACCTCGCCGACCAGGACGGCCGGCAGGGCATGGAGGCCCATGTGGGCGAGCGCGGCGTGCGCCTGTCGGGCGGCCAGCGCCAGCGGGTGGCGCTGGCGCGCGCCGTGCTCAAGGACTCGCCGATCCTGATCCTCGACGAGGCCACCTCGGCGCTCGACTCCGAGGTCGAGGCGGCGATCCAGGACTCGCTCGAGGCGCTGATGGAGGGCAAGACCGTGATCGCCATCGCGCACCGGCTCTCGACCATCCAGCGCATGGACCGCATCGTGGTGCTCGACCAGGGCCGCGTGGTCGAGGAGGGCAGCCACGCCGCGCTGCTCAAGGCCAAGGGGCGCTACGCCCGGCTCTGGGCGCGCCAGTCGGGCGGCTTCATCGGCAGCGAGGTGGCGGCGGAGTGAGGCGCCCCGCGGGCCGGCTCAGGCCGCGAGCTGGCGCAGCGCCTCGGCCGCGGCGATGGCCGCCGCCATGCCGACATTGAGCGAGCGCGCCCCGGGCCGCATGGGAATGCGCACCCGCGCCGGCGCGGCCTCGATGACGGCGCCGGGCAGGCCGCTGCTCTCGGAACCGAGCAGCAGGATGTCGCCGGGCGCGAAGCGAAAGGCCCACAGTGCGGTCTCGCCCCCGGGCACCAGCGCCACCAGCCGCCCCACCGGCCGTTCAGAGAGGAATTCTGCCCAGGAATCATGGCGATACAGCTCGGCCAGCGCGGCGTAGTCCATCGCCTGGCGGCGCCAGGCGCGCGGGCTCAAGGCAAAGCCGCAGGGCTCGATGACATGCACCGCGACGCCGAGACAGGCCCCCAGCCTGAGCACCGCGCCGACGTTCGGCGCGATCTCCGGCTCGACCAGCGCCAGCCGGATTTGCGCACCTTCAGCCTTGCACTCGGGCCGGTCGTCTTGCAAAAAGCCCTCCGGTCAGGTCGAAACGTGCGGCGGGTTGTCCGCTGGACCGGACGCCGGCCGCCCGCTAGGAATGTCAGCGTAGCGGGTGGGGGCAGCCGCGCAAGGCACCATGACGCAATCCGGCAGTCTGGTGGCCGGTTGGGGGAAACGAGAAAAGGGAGTGAGAGAGGTGTCTCACGCAGACAGTCACGACGGTGGCGGCCACGACGACGCCACGCGGCGCGAGTTCCTTTACGTCGCCTCCGGAGCCGTGGGCGCCGTCGGCGTCGCGGCCGCGATCTGGCCCCTGGTCGATCAGATGAACCCCTCGGCCGACGTGCTGGCGATGGCCTCGATCGAGGTCGACGTGAGCGGGGTCGAGCCCGGCATCCAGATCACCAAGAAATGGCGCGGCAAGCCGATCTTCATCCGCAACCGCACGAAGAAGGAGATCGAGGAGGCCAGGGCGGTCAAGATCGACCAGCTCAGGGACCAGGTCGCGCGCAACCCGAACCTGCCCGCGAACGCCCCGGCGACCGACCAGAACCGCACGATCGGCGGGCGCGAGGACTGGATGGTGATGATCGGGATCTGCACCCATCTGGGCTGCGTGCCGCTGGGCAACGAGGCGGGCAAGTACAACGGCTGGTTCTGCCCCTGCCACGGCTCTCAGTACGACACCGCCGGGCGCATCCGCGAAGGGCCTGCCCCGGAGAACATGTTCCTGCCACCGGCCAAGTGGCTTTCCAAAACCGTGGTCAAGCTGGGCTGAGGGAGGGCGCTCGATGGCGGGCATTCCACACGATCACTACGTTCCGAAGAACCCTTTCATGAAGTGGTTGCACAGGCGGCTGCCGATTGCCGGCCTGATCCACACGACGATGGTGATCCCGACCCCGAAGAACCTCAACTGGATGTGGATCTGGGGCGTCGTCCTGGTCTTCGCCCTGATCCTGCAGATCGCCACCGGGATCGTGCTGGCGATGCACTACACCTCGAACAGCAGCCTGGCCTTCGCCTCGCTGCAGCAGATCGACCGCAACGTGCAGGGCGGCTGGCTGCTGCACACGCTGCACCGCAACGGCGCGTCGCTGTTCTTCTTCGCGGTCTATTTCCACATCTTCCGCGGGCTCTATTACGGCTCCTACAAGGAGCCGCGCGAGATCACCTGGATCATCGGCATCCTGATCTACCTGGCCATGATGGCCACGGCCTTCATGGGCTACCTGCTGCCCTGGGGGCAGATGTCGTTCTGGGGCGCGACCGTCATCACCAACCTGTTCTCGGCCATCCCGCTGATCGGCAGCAGCATCGTGGTGTGGCTGCGGGGCGATTTCGCGGTGGGCAACGCGACGCTGCAGCATTTCTTCTCGCTGCACTACCTGATGCCCTTCGTCATCGCGGCGCTGGTGGGCGTGCACGTGTGGGGCTTCCACTCCACCGGCAACAACAACCCGACCGGCGTCGAGGTGCGGCGCGACTCGATCGAGGTGGCGAAGAAGGACACCGTGCCCTTCTGGCCCTATTACGTGATGAAGGACCTGTTCGCGCTGAGCTTCGTGCTGATCATCTTCGCGATCTTCGCCTGGTTCATGCCCGACTATCTGAACGAGCCGGACAACTATATCCCGGCGAACCCGCTGGCGACGCCGCCGCACATCGTGCCCGAATGGTACTTCCTGCCCTACTACGCCATGCTGCGCTCGATCACCTTCAACATCCTGTTCATCGACGCCAAGCTCGGCGGCGTGCTGACGATGTTCGGCGCGATCGTCGTGCTGGCGCTGGTGCCGTGGCTCGACACCTCGCGGGTGCGCTCGGGCCGCTATCGGCCGCAGTTCAAGTGGTGGTTCTGGCTGCTGGTGTTCGACTTCGTGTTGCTGATGTGGGCCGGCGCCCAGCGGCCGACGGCGACCATCAGGACCATCTCGCTGATCGGCACGATCTACTGGTTCGGCTTCTTCCTGGTGATCCTGCCGATCCTGGGCGTGACCGAGAAGCCCAAGCCCGTGCCCGAGACAATCGAGGCCGACTTCGATGAGCACTACCCGCCCAAGAAGGCGTCCGCCCCTGCGGCGACGCCGGCCGAGTGAACGAGAGGCGAGGAGAGAGACGATGATCACCAACCGCATCATCCCCGCCCGCCTCGTCCCGGTGCTCATGGCCCCGGTGCTCCTGGCCCCGGTGCTCCTGGCCCCGGTGCTCCTGGCCCCGGTGCTCCTGGCCGCGGCGGTCGCCTTCCCCGGCCCCGCCCTGGCGGCCGAGGGCGGCCACATCAAGGACATCTCGTACAGTTTCGAGGGACCCTTCGGTACCTTCGACAAGCACCAGCTGCAGCGGGGCTTTCAGGTCTATCACCAGGTCTGCTCGGCCTGCCACGGGCTGAAATACCTGTCGTTCCGGTCGCTGGGCAACGAGACCGGGCCGGGATTCCCCGCCGACGAGGTGAAGGCGATTGCCGCCAGCTACCAGGTGCCCGACCCGGCGAGCGGGCCCGGCGCCACGCGTCCGGGCAAGCCCTATGACAACTTCCCCGCCGTCACCAGCGTCGGCGCCCCGGACCTCAGCGTGATGGCCAAGGCGCGCGCCGCCTTCCACGGGCCCTATGGCCTGGGCATCAACCAGCTCATCCACGGGCAGGGCGGCCCGGAATACATCCACGCGATCCTGACCAGCTTCACCGGCAAGACCGTGCAGCAGGCGGGCACCACGCTCTATCTGAACACCGCCTTCCCCAGCGGCAAGATCCGCATGCCGCCGCCGCTCAGCGACGGGGCGGTCGACTACAAGGCCTACACGCCCGAGGGGACCGTGACGACCAAGACGGACTACCAGCCGCCGAAGCCCACGGTCGACCAGATGGCGCGGGACGTCTCGGCCTTCCTGATGTGGGCCGCCGATCCGCACATGGTCGAGCGCAAGGAGTCGGGCTTCCGCAACATCATCTTCCTGATCGTGCTGACGGTGCTGCTCTACTTCACCAACAAGGCGCTGTGGGCGCCGATCAAGCGCCAGGACCAGGCCGAAGGGACCGAATAGACCCTCCGGACCCGTCCGCCGAAGCGTCTGCAAGGCCCTGCGCCCCCGCCCCACAGGCGGGGGCGCTGTCGGTATGCCCGCCCGACCTGCTGCAGAAGGCTTTTTCTGCGCCCGGCAAGGCGCTATGACGGCGCCAGAAGGGGGTCTGCCCAAAAGGGGTCCGCGCACATGCCGCTCAACAGCTTCGGCCACCTGTTCCGCGTCACCACCTGGGGTGAGAGCCACGGGCCCGCGCTGGGCGCCGTAGTCGACGGCTGCCCGCCGGGGATGGCGCTCGCGCCCGAGCAGATCCAGCACTGGCTCGACCGCCGCC
>NZ_JBZSYN010000135.1:0-11198 GCF_058622915.1 Thermohalobaculum sp.
CGGCTGGGCAAGCCGGAGGAGTGGTTCAATCCCAACTTCGTGCCGCGCGTCGCCCAGTCGCTGAACGCCGACAACCTGACCAACTACGTCAAGATGCTCAAGCGCAAGCAGGCATCCGGCGGGGTCTTCGGCTTCGAGGTCACCTACTACCAGATGCTCACGACCTTCGGCAGCGAGGCGGCCTTCCTCGCCCATTTCCCGCCCGACGTCCCGAGCTTCTTCCTCATGCGCGAGGACATCGCGCTGCAGGCGGTCTCGCTCGCCAAGTCGGTGGCGACGTCGATCTATCACTCGGTCGACGCGGCGGTCGAGGACATCGGCCGGGCCGACCGCGACTTCCAGTACGACGCCGGCACCATCGAATACTGGCTGGCGCACATTCTGGACCAGGAGTGCAGGTTCGAGCGCTTCTTCGCGGCCAGCGGCATTGCGCCGCTGCGCATCAGCTATGAGATGATGATGTTTCTGGGCCGCCAGGACCTGCTCCGCCGGCTTGCGACCCGGCTCGGCGAGGAGCTCGGCCGGCTCGACCCGCAGGAGGACGGGCATACGAAGATCGGCACGGAGAAGAACCAGCACTTCGCGGCGCGCTTCGCCCGCGAGAACGCGCGGCTGATGCAGGCGGTG
Source organism: Thermohalobaculum sp. (assembly GCF_058622915.1). Classification (NCBI taxonomy): domain Bacteria; kingdom Pseudomonadati; phylum Pseudomonadota; class Alphaproteobacteria; order Rhodobacterales; family Paracoccaceae; genus Thermohalobaculum; species Thermohalobaculum sp. The sequence continues at coordinate 628 of NZ_JBZSYN010000135.1, forward strand.
GCCCGGCGCCGCGCGGGAACGCTCGGCGCGCTCGCGGATCAGGCGGTCGGCGCCGCCTGATCCGCGTCCGCGCAGCGTCCCGGCAACGTCCGCCACGCGGATGGACGCCGCAGACGATCGAACTGCCGCCCGCGGCGCGCCGCGGCCCCGGGGCCGGCTCAGCCCAGACTCGAGTCGATTCCCTTGCAGGCGTCGATCAGGCCCTTCACGGCGTTGATGGACTTGTCCAGCATGGCCTTCTCGTCGCGGTTCAGGCTGATCTCGAGCACCTGCTCGACGCCGTTGTGGCCGATCACCGCCGGCACGCCGAGATAGATGCCCTTCTGGCCGTAGGCACCGTCGAGATGCGCGGCGCAGGGCACCACCCGGCGCTGGTCGCGCAGGTAGCTCTCGGCCATTGAGATCGCCGAGCTGGCCGGGGCGTAGAAGGCCGAGCCCGACTTCAGGAGGCCGACGATCTCGGCGCCGCCGTCGCGCGTGCGCTGCACGATGGCGTCGATTCGCTCCTGGCTCGTCAGCCCCATCTTGACCAGCTCGGGCAGCGGGATGCCGGCCACCGTGGAGAAGCGCGTCAGCGGCACCATGGTGTCGCCGTGGCCCCCGAGCACGAAGGCGTTAACGTCCTGCACCGAGACCTTGAACTCCTCGGCCAGGAAGTAGCGGAAGCGCGCCGAGTCGAGCACGCCGGCCATGCCCACCACCTTGCCCGTCGGCAGGCCGGAATACTTCTGCAGCGCCCAGACCATGGCGTCGAGCGGGTTGGTGATGCAGATCACGAAGGCGTCCGGCGCATGCCTGGCGATGCCCTCGCCCACCTGCTTCATCACCTTTAGGTTGATGCCGAGCAGGTCATCGCGGCTCATGCCGGGCTTGCGCGGCACGCCGGCGGTGACGATGCACACGTCCGCCCCCTCGATGCCGGCATAGTCGTTGGCGCCGGCGAAGCGCGCGTCGAAGCCCTCCACCGGGCTCGATTCGGCGATGTCCAGCGCCTTGCCGTCGGGAACCCCCTCGGCGATGTCGAAGAGAACCACGTCGCCAAGCTCCTTGAGCCCGACGAGATGCGCGAGCGTGCCGCCGATCTGACCCGCGCCGATCAGCGCGATCTTGCTCCTGGCCATCACAGTCTCCCTAGAATGCCACTATCCCTGTAACGCGCACCGCCCCCTGGGCGTTCGCCGGGACGGCGCAGCCGTTGCACGAATTTGGCGCCGGGCGCAAGGCCGGGCTCAGCCGGGCACCGGCACGGTCGGCACCCAGCAATAGCCGTCGGGGTCGAGGATATGGGCCTCGCGCACGCCGTGCGGCTTGTCCGCGGCGCCGGCCAGCACGGTCGCGCCCAGGGCGCGGGCGGCGGCCTCGGCGGCGTCCGGGTCGCAGCCGTGAAGGCGCAGCTCGGCGCCGGCGCCGCGGCCCTCGGCCCCGCGTGCGATGCCGCCGAGCGGGTGGTCGCGATAGGAGCGGTCGCTGTGCAGCATCCACACCGAGCCCTGCGCGCGCAGGATGGCAAAGTCGCGCTCCCAGTAATCCACGCTGGCGCCCAGCACGGCGGCCTGGAAGCGGGCGGCGCGCTCGACGTCGGTGACGAGAAGGTTGATGCCCAGCCCGGGGCCAAGCGCCCGGCCGAAGCCGGCGGGGTCGGGCCGGCCCGCGCCCTCGGGCGGCAACATGTCGCGCGTGTGCATCGGCCCCTCCGGCAGGCCCCGGCTTGGTTGCGCCGCATCCTGCGCCCCGGCCCAGCCCTGCGCAATGTCGCCGTGGTCCTGCGACGGGAACCCCGCGGCGCCCGTGTCGGCCATGCCGCGCGCCCTTGCGGGGCCGCGCGGCGCGCCCTAGGCTCCGCTGCCGGCCACCGTCACGAGGGGTTCCGATGGAGACCAGCTTCCGACCGCGCCGCTCGGTGCTCTACATGCCGGGCTCGAATGCCCGTGCGCTGGAAAAGGCGCGGGCGATCCCCGCCGATGCGCTGATTCTCGACCTCGAGGACGCGGTGGCACCCGCCGAGAAGGAGGCGGCGCGCAGCCTGGTGGCGCGCACGGTGCGCGCACGCCCCTATGGCCGGCGCGAGGTGGTGGTGCGGATCAACGCGCTCAACACGCCCTGGGGCCAGGCCGACCTGGCCGCTGCGTCCAGCGCCGGGCCCGACGCCATCCTGGTGCCGAAGGTGGAGAGCGCGGCGGCGATCGAGCGAATCGCCGTCGAGCTCGAGCGGCTCGCGACGCGCGCGACCACGCGCATCTGGTCGATGGTGGAGACCCCGCTCGCTGTGCTTCAGGCGCGCGAGATCGCCGCCGCCTCGCCGCGGCTCGCCTGCCTGGTGATGGGCACCAACGATCTGGTCAACGAGCTGCGCGCCGAGCACACGGCGAACCGCGCGCCGGTGCTGACCGCGCTGTCGCTGTGCCTGCTGGCGGCGCGGGCGCACGGGCTGGCTATCCTCGACGGCGTGCACAACGCGGTGCGCGACGAGGCGAGCCTGCGCGCCGCCTGCCGGCAGGCCCGCGCGCTGGGCTTCGACGGCAAGACGCTGATCCATCCCGCCCAGGTGGGCCCGGCCAACGAGACCTTCGCGCCGTCCGCAACCGAGCTCGATCTCGCCCGGCGCCAGGTCGCCGCCTTCGAGGAGGCCGAGGCCGCGGGGCGCGGCGTCGTCGTGGTCGACGGGCGGCTGGTGGAGAACCTGCATGTGGAGAATGCGCGGCGACGGCTCGCCCAGGCCGAGACCATCGCCGCCCTGCAATCGGAGGCGGAGGCTGCGCCATGACCCTACTGATCCTCGGCCTCGCGCTCTGGTCGGCCGGACATTTGTTGCCGATCTACGCCCCCGACGCGCGCGGCGCGATGGCGGCGCGGCTGGGCGAGGGGCCCTACAAGGGGCTGTTCGCGCTGGTGGCGCTGGGCGCCATCGCGCTGATGGTGATCGGCTACCGCCAGGCGGCGGTGGTCGACATCTGGTTCCCGCCGGCGCGGCTGGTGGACCTCAACAACCTGCTGATGCTGATCGCCGTCTTCCTGCTCGGCGCCGGCCATGCCAAGAGCAGCGCCAAGCACTATGTGCGCAACCCGATGCTGACCGGCGTCGCGGTCTGGGCGGTGGCGCATCTCCTGGTCAACGGCGACCTGGCCTCGGTGGTGCTGTTCGGCGGCATGCTGGTCTGGGCGATCGCGGCGATCCTCGGCTCCAACGCCCGCGACGGCGCCTGGCAGCGTCCGCCCCGGGGCACGACCGCCGGGCTGGTGCGGCACCTGATCATCACCGCCGTGGTGTTCGGCGTGATCGTCTTCATCCACTGGCAGCTGCTGGGCGTGCGGCCGGTCCCTGGCTGAGGGCGGGGCCGCGGCCTCGACAGCGCGCACGCCTTGGGCGACAATGGCGGGGCCGGGCCGCCCCCTCGCGGCCGATCCCGGCCCCCGGCCCGGCGCGCCCGGCACATGTGTGCTGGGCGGGACAACGAGACAGGGAGAAAACCCATGCCCGACAGCATCTACAAGGTCATCACCCTGGTCGGGACCCATCCCGAGTCCTGGGAGAAGGCGGCCAAGGCCGCGGTCGACCGCGCCGGCAAGAGCCTGCGCGATCTGCGCGTGGCCGAGGTGATCGAGCAGGACGTGGTGATCGAGAACAACCAGGCGAAAGCCTACCGCACCAAGCTGCGCATCTCCTTCAAGTACGAGGGCGAGGGCTGAGCCCCCCGCCCCCCGCCGCGGCCGGCGGCCGCGGCGGCCCGGCTCTCCAGCACGGGCGGACCCCGGCATGACGAAGACCGATCCGGGCCGTTTCTTCGAGGACTTCCGCCTCGGAGAGCGCATCCGCCACGCCACCCCGCGCACGCTGACCGAGGGGGACAGGGCGCTTTATGGCGCGCTCTACCCCTCTCGCTTTGCGCTGCAATCCTCGGACGAGTTCGCCCGGGACTGCGGCCTCGCGCGCAGCCCGCTCGACGCGCTCGCCGCCTTCCACGTGGTGTTCGGCAAGACGGTGCCGGACATCTCTCTCAACGCGGTGGCCAATCTGGGCTATGCCGAGGGGCGGTTCATGGCGCCGGTCTACCCGGGCGACACGCTCGCGGCGGTCTCCGAGGTGATCGGGCTGCGCGAGAACTCGAACCGGCGCACCGGCATCGTGTGGGTGCGCACGCGCGGCACCAACCAGCGGGCCGTGACGGTGCTCGAATACTGCCGCTGGGTCATGGTCAGGAAGCGCGACGGCCAGGCGGCCGCGCCCGAGCCGGTGGTGCCCGAGCTCGCCGACGCGGTGGCGCCCGATGATCTCGTGGTGCCAGACGGACTCGATTTCTCCAGCTACGACAGTGGGTTGGCGGGTTCGCCCGATTTCTGGGAGGACTACGCGCCGGGCGAGAGGATCAACCACGTGGACGGCGTGATGCTGGAGGAAGCCGAGCACATGCTGGCCACGCGGCTGTGGCAGAACACCGCGCGAGTGCATTTCGACCCGGCGGCGCGGGGTGGGGAGGCGCGGCTGATCTATGGGGGGCACATCATCTCGATGGCGCGGGCGCTGAGCTTCAACGGGCTGGGCAACGCGCAGCTGGTGGCGGCGATCAACGGCGGCACGCACGCCGCGCCGTGCTTTGCCGGCGACACGGTCTATGCCTGGTCGGAGGTGCTGGAAAAGGCGGCTACATCAGTGGCTTCGGTCGGTGCGCTGCGGCTGAGGCTGGTGGCGGTGAAGAACACGCCGGCGGGCGAGATGGTGCTGCGCGAGGGCGGAAATTACGCCCCGGGTGTGGTGCTGGACCTCGACTACTGGGCGCTGATGCCCCGGCGCGGAGCCTGAGCCGAGGGCGCCTTAACTCTTATATGTCTTATATAGGACATGTAAGAATTAACCGTAAAATGTGGGTTGAAATTTAACCATGCCGCGGCGCCCGAGGACGGCGCCCGGCATCTGCGGCAACGGCAGGGGCGTCGCCTTGGCGGCGCTGCCCCTGGGCGGGTCATTTCGCAGTTGCGGAAGATTCACACTGGAAAGCGCGGGTTTGCAGCCCTACAACGTCTCGGACGGGCGGCACTGCCGGCCCGCCGCACGGCACCAGGACCACGGAGCAGCCCATGGCAGATGTTGACCGCGCCAATCGACCGCTCTCGCCGCACATGCAGATCTACCGGCCACAATGGACCTGGGTGCCCTCGATCGTGCACCGCATCACCGGGGTCGGGCTGCTGATCGGCGGCATGATGCTGGTGTGGTGGCTGACCGCCGCGGCGGCGGGGCCGGGGGCCTTCGCCACCGCCGACGGGATCATCACCTCGTGGTATGGCCATATCGTGCTCCTGGGGCTGACCTGGGCGCTGGCCTTTCACCTCTTGAACGGCATCCGGCACCTGTTGTGGGACATCGGCCGGGGCTTCGAGGTCGCGACCGCCGAGCGCGCCGCGCAGGGCGTGGTGATCGGCTCGGTGGTGCTGACCGTTCTGCTGTGGATCGTGGCGTAGGGAGGCAGGCATGGGTTTCAGGACGGCACGCGCCCGCGTCGGCGGGCTCGGCGCGGCCCACGAGGGCACCGGCCACTGGTGGCAGCAGCGCCTTACCGCGCTGGCGCTGGTGGTGCTGGCGCCGCTGTTCGTCGTGCCCTTCGCGCACGCGCTGGGCAGCGGCCACGCCTATGTGGTGGCGCTCTACTCCAGCCCCTACCACGCGCTGGTGGCGGTGCTGTTCCTCGGCGTCGGCTTTCGGCATCTGCAGCAAGGGCTGCAGGTGGTGATCGAGGACTACGTGCCCGAGAAGGGCTGGTGCACCGCGCTGTTGATCGCGAACACGATGTTCTGCTTCGTCCTGGCGCTGATCGGCATCTTCGCGGTGGCGAAGATCGCGGTGGCGGGCTGAGGCGGCGGAGGGACGAATGGCGAGCTACGAATACGTCGACCATGCCTATGACGTCGTCGTCGTCGGCGCCGGCGGCGCGGGCCTGCGCGCCACCCTGGGCATGGCCGAGCAGGGGCTGAGAACCGCCTGCGTCACCAAGGTGTTCCCCACGCGCAGCCACACCGTGGCGGCCCAGGGCGGCATCGCCGCCAGCCTGGGCAACATGGGCGAGGACACCTGGCAGTGGCACATGTACGACACCGTGAAGGGGTCGGACTGGCTGGGCGACAACGACTCGATCGAGTATCTGGTGCGCGAGGCGCCGGCCGCGGTGGTCGAGCTCGAGCATTACGGCGTGCCGTTCTCGCGCAACGAGACCGGCACCATCTACCAGCGTCCCTTCGGCGGCCACACCACCAAGTTCGGCGAGGGCCCGCCGGTGCAGCGCACCTGCGCCGCGGCCGACCGCACCGGCCACGCCATGCTGCACACGCTCTACGGCCAGTCGCTCAAGCAGCACGCCCAGTTCTTCATCGAGCACTTCGCCATCGACCTGGTCATGTCCGAGGACGGCCGGTGCGTCGGCGTGCTGACATGGTGCCTCGACGACGGCACCATCCACCGCTTCTCGGCCAAGATGGTGGTGCTGGCCACGGGCGGCTACGGGCGCGCCTTCTTCTCGTGCACCTCGGCGCATACCTGCACCGGCGACGGCGGCGGGCTGGCCTCGCGCGCCGGGCTGCCCCTGCAGGACATGGAGTTCGTGCAGTTCCACCCCACCGGCATCTACGGCGCGGGCTGCCTGATCACCGAGGGCGCGCGCGGCGAGGGGGGCTACCTGACCAACTCGGAGGGCGAGCGCTTCATGGAGCGCTATGCCCCCACCTACAAGGACCTCGCCAGCCGCGACGTGGTCAGCCGCTGCATGACCACCGAGATCCGCGAGGGCCGCGGCGTCGGCCCGGAGAAGGATCACATCAACCTGCATCTCAACCACCTGCCGCCCGAGACGCTGCAACTGCGGCTGCCCGGCATCTCGGAGTCGGCCAGGATCTTCGCCGGGGTCGACGTCACCCGCGATCCGATCCCGGTGCTGCCGACCGTGCACTACAACATGGGCGGTATCCCCACCAACCACTGGGGCGAGGTGATCGCCTCGACCGCGGACGAGCCCGACCGCATCGTGCCCGGGCTGATGGCCTGCGGCGAGGCGGCGTCGTGCTCGGTGCACGGGGCCAACCGGCTGGGCTCGAACTCGCTGACCGACCTGGTGGTGTTCGGCCGCGCCTGCGCCATCCGGGCGGGCAAGGTGGTCGATGCGGAGGCGCTCAACCCGCCGCTGGACGACAAGGCCATCGACAAGGCGATGAGCCGCTTCGACCGCATCCGCCACGCCAACGGACAGGTGCCGACCGCGAAGCTGAGGCTCAACCTGCAAAAGGCGATGCAGGAGGACGCCGGCGTCTACCGCAACTCCAAGAACCTCAAGCAGGGCTGCGCCCGCATCGCCAAGGTGGACGCGGCCTTCGACGACGTGCAGGTGTCGGACCGCTCGCTGATCTGGAACTCCGACCTGATGGAGACGATGGAGCTGGGCAACCTGCTGGCCAACGCGCTGGCCACGATCTATTCCGCCGAGGCCCGGCACGAGAGCCGCGGCGCGCATTCCCACGAGGACTATCCCGACCGCGACGACGAGACCTGGCGCAAGCACTCGCTGGCCTGGGTCGGCACCGAGGACGTGGTGACGCTGGGCTACCGCCCCGTGCATACCGAGCCGCTGACGCCCGAGGACGACGGCGGCATCGAGCTCAAGCGCATCGCGCCGAAAGAGCGGGTCTATTGAGGCGATGCGGGACGGCGCGCATCCCATGAGCGGGCTCGGCCGCACGCCCGATCAGATCCGGGCGGCGATGGAGCTGCGCGCGCGCCGCGCCATCGACCACGTCACCGCGCTGGCGTGGGGAAAGACCCCGCGGCTGTGCCCGGTGTGCGGCTATGAGGGCATGTTCTCGCCGGTGCGCCACAAGCCCGAGATCTGGTGCCCGTCCTGCGATTCGCGGCCGCGCCACCGGCTGCTCAAACTGTGGGTCGAGCGCGAGATGCGCCTGCCCGGGGGGGCGCGCGTGCTGCACTTCGCCGCCGAGCCCTTCATGCGCGGCTGGTTCGAGGCGCGCGGCGCGGACTATGTGACCGCCGACATCGACGCGCGCCACGACCTCACGCTCGACATGGAGGCGATGGCGCTGCCCGATGCCGCGTTCGACATGGTGCTCTCGGTGCATGTGCTCGAGCACGTGGACAACGACGCCCGCGCGCTGGCCGAGGTCTTCCGCGTGCTCAGGCCCGGAGGGCAGGCGGTGATCATGGTGCCGGTGGTCGAGGGCTGGGACGAGACCTACGAGGAGGCGGGGCTGAGCGACGAGGAGCGCCGGCTGCGCTATGGCGACCCGCTGCACCGGCGCTTCTATGGCCGCGATGTGCGCGGGCGCATCCGCCGCGCGGGCTTCGAGCTCGCCGAGTTCGCCGGCACCGAGCCGGATGTGTCGCGCCACGCGCTGCACCGCGGCGAGAGGGTTTTCATCGGCCGCAAACCGGCCTGAGAGGAGCGGGAAATGGTCCAGTTCAACCTGCCGAAGAACTCGCGCATCACCAAGGGCAAGGAATGGCCGGCGCCCGAGGGGGCGAGCAATGTGCGCACCTTCCGCATCTACCGCTGGGACCCCGACAAGGGCGAGAACCCGCGGCTGGACGTCTATCACCTGGACATGGACAACTGCGGGCCGATGGTGCTGGACGCGCTCAACAAGATCAAGAACGAGGTGGACCCCACGCTGACCTACCGCCGCTCGTGCCGCGAAGGGATCTGCGGCTCGTGCGCCATGAACATCGACGGCGCCAACACGCTGGCCTGCACCTGGGGGCTGGACCAGATCAAGGGCGACGTGCGCATCTATCCGCTGCCGCACATGCCGGTGGTCAAGGACCTGGTGCCGGATCTGACGCATTTCTACGCCCAGCACGAATCGATCAAGCCCTGGCTCGAGACCGAGACGCCGGCACCGGGGCGCGAGTGGAAGCAAAGCGAGGAGGACCGCGCCAAGCTCGACGGGCTCTACGAGTGCATCCTGTGCGCCTGCTGCTCGACCTCGTGCCCGAGCTACTGGTGGAACAGCGAGCGCTACCTGGGCCCGGCCGCGCTGCTGCAGGCCTATCGCTGGATCACCGACAGCCGCGACGAGGCCACCGGCGAGCGGCTCGACGACCTCGAGGACCCGTTCCGGCTCTACCGCTGCCACACCATCATGAACTGCGCCAAGGTCTGCCCCAAGGGGCTGAACCCGGCCAAGGCCATCGCCGAGATCAAGAAGATGATGGTGGAGCGCCAGCTCTGATCAACCGGGGGTTGCTGGGGCACAACCCTGGCTTGCGCAGCCTCGGCCGTCCGATCAACAGGCAGTTGTGATACCAGATTAGCGCAACTAATGCCGAACTTTTGCCGCTAATTATTGTAGGTTGAGGCATTCGTGCGGCAACCGGCCCGAGCCGGTGCCGAGCATTCAGTGGTGGTATGCGTTTCATGTCCCGAGTAATCGACCTCTCCGCTCAGCGACGCGGCGGTGGCCCGCCCGAGCCGCTCCGGCACCCCGCCGGGGTGCTGCTGCCCTTCGACGGCCCCTCCGATGCGGCCCTGATCATCCCCGAGATCCGCAGCGAGATCCGCTCGGGCGCCTATGATGCCGACCTGATCGCGCTGCTCGATGCGGCGCTGCGCCCCGGCGACCGGGTGCTGCTGATCGGCGCCGGGCTGGGCGTGCTCTCGACGCTGGTCGCCCGGCGCGAGGACGTCGAGCGGGTGATCGCGGTCGAGGCCAACACCGCGCTCATTCCCTATCTCGAGCGCACCCATGCGCTCAACGGAGTCGAGCGGGTCGAGACCGTCAACGCGGTGCTGGCCGAGGGCAAGAAGGGCCGCGTGCCGTTCTTCGCCCGGCGCGACCTGCGCAGCTCGTCGCTGTTGCCGCACGACCGCTCGTGGCAGCAGGTGATGATGGTCCCCTTCATGGACCTCAACCTGATCCTGGCCGAGGAGCGCATCACGCTGATCGTCTCGGAAATCCCGCTGGGCTCGGCCGGGCTGCTGGCGGGGGCCGAGCTGGGCGAGATCGAGCGGATCCTGCTGACCATGGCCGAGGAGGCCTCCGACGCCTGGGAGGACGACGGCATCTGCGCCGCCCTGGTGGCGCACGGCTATGTGCCCGAGGTTGCCGGCACGGCAGTGCTGTTGCGCCGCGCCGACGCGCTGGAGGCGCCCCGCGCCGGCTCTGGGCGCGCCCCCGCCGATACGGCCGCCCGCGCCGGCACGGCCGCGGCCGGCGGCACCGGCGGTGAAAACGAGACCGCGGACGAGACCGCGGACGAGACCGCGGACGAGACCGGGGACGAGACCGGGGACGAGACCGGGGACGAGGACACGGGCGGCGGGGGTTCGGACGGCGACGGTGCGGGCGATCGGCGGGGCCTGGTCGAGGCCGGCCCGGCCCGCTCCGCGCCCGGCAAGGCAGGACAGGAGGCAGCGGCGGATGGCATCCCGCCGCCCGGCGTGGCCGCCGCGACTGCGCCGGCCCCGATGTCCGAGGCCGCGCGCAACGGCCAGGGGCGGCGGCTGTGGGGGCTGACCGCAACGGCGCTGTTCCTCGCCCTGCCGCTGATGCTGATCGGCCAGCTGGCGAGCGAGCGCGGC
>NZ_JBZSYN010000136.1:0-7065 GCF_058622915.1 Thermohalobaculum sp.
CGAAACCCTGTCCCGCTCACGTGTTCTTGAAATAATCATGACGGCATGCGGCAGTATTGCCACAGTGTTGCCGGGCGGCAACTTCAACGTAGCGGAATATTTTTAATTGAAACGCGTATCCGCGCCACCGCAAACAACTGTCGGTTGATCCGACCCGCCCCGCCGCCACGCCCGCCCGGCGCAAGTGAAGAGGGCGGCCGCAACCGCCCTTTCCGCATCCGCCGTCGAGGCGAGCCGGGGCATGGCCCCTCCGCCGCGACGAAGTGTCAGTGGGGTACGTTGCAGACACTAGCCGTGTATGCACCTAAGACGCCCTGGCTGTTGAATCCAAATTGTTGGGCAGGCGCGGGAACACAGGTCACTTGCCCGATACCGGACGAGACCAGGCCAAAGGCGTTTGTGTCCAAGGAGCCCGCCACGACCTTCTCCATCTGCGCATCGCTCAGGAGCTTCGGGCTCTTGGCCTCGCCCGCGAAGGCCAGGCCGGACACGCCGATCGCCACGCCAGCGACGACGCACGCCACCAACAGGTCTTTCATCGTTTTTTCTCCGATGTTTGTGCGAGGGACCTCGCACAATGCTTGCGACAGAGTCCGCTTTTCAGCGCGATGATCTTATCATCTGCCCGAATTTCGGCAACTTGTTTTGTGAAGGCGGCGCCGTGACTTGCGGGCCGTGACCGAAACCGCGGCGCTGCCGGGTGGGCCCGCCCGGGCCCCCGGGCGAGCCCTCGCCGTCGAGGATCAGTCGTAGACGAATTGCGCGCTCTGCACGGCAGGCAGCTGCTCGTGCGGGCGCGGCGTATACACGTCGCCTACGGCCTGGGTCTGCTGCGGCGCCTGCACCGCGGGCAGCAGCAGGGTGTTGGTCCAGCTGAACGACACGTCGTAGCCCGCAACCGTGTTCGCCATCTGGGCGTCGGACATCAGGGTCGGCGCCGGCGCCGCTCCCGCGCCGGTGCTCTCGCCCGCATACGCAAAGCCGGTCATACCGAAGACGGCGGCAACCAGTGCCAGCGTGAAAGTTTTCATCACGGGTCCTCCTCGGTGATCTGCTTCGGTGAAGGACGACCAGTCTAGCACCAGCTCCGCGCCGCCGCCAATTACGTTTCATTAACGAACCTTCGCCCCGGTAATGAAACCACAAGGAGGCCCTGTAAAGCCCGGCGGAATCGCCTGCACCCCTGCGCCGGGCGGGGCATATTCCGCCAAGACCCTGCACTCATCCGTGGCAATAATTGGCGGATCTGCAACCAATGAGTGTGCTTATTCGGAAATTTATTATGAAATGAAAGAAATGCGACGGTCTGACACATTGATGACACATCGCCGTTATTGGACTGTAGGTCCTGTCTATCAATTGGAATGGGAGCAATCAGACCATGTTACGTGCGTGCCTGTTGACTGCGGCCTTTGCGGCCATGACCACCGCCGCCCAGGCGGGGCCGACCCTGATGTCGGACGCCCAGATGGACGCCGTCGTCGCCGGGGCGGGCGAGATCGGCACCGGCTTCAGCAGCACCGATCCCGGTACGGTCGGGCCGCTGATCTCCGGCGACATCTACGGCAACACCTCGAACACGCGCACGTCGGGCGACGGCGTCGTGCCGTCGCTCTCGCCCGGGCCATGGGTGTGCGGCGACACGAGCAACTGCGCCGGCCCGACCGACCCCGGCGGCTCGATGGGCGACTTCCTTGCCCCGACCGCCTCGGGCAACAATGGGACCCCGGAGTTCGCCAACGGCAATGACCTGAACCTGGACTTCTCGCATTAGTTCGGCGTCCGCCGGCAGCACGGGCCCCGGGGCACACCCGCCCGCGGGGCCCGTAGCGCGCCTCGCCCTCACCGCACCCGCGCTGCCGCCACCACGGCCAGCATCCCGGCACCCGCCACGCCGATCGCCAGCATCAGCACCAGGTTATAGCCGCCCAGGCCCCAGACCAGCGCGGCCAGCGTCGGCCCGGCGGCGAAGCCGCCCATGAACGGAATCGCCAGCATCCCCGCGATGACGCCATAGCGCCGCCGGCCCAGCACCTCGGCCGTCAGCACCGGCCGCACGATCGAGGCGGTGCCATAGCCCGCCCCGTGCATCACCACGAACGCCCCCACCAGCCACGGCGCGGCGCCCGCGAACAACAGCGAGGTCGCCCCCAGCGCCAGCCCCACATAGCACGCCAGCGCCGCGCCGAAGGTGGTCATCCAGCGCTCGGTCGCCATCATCGCCACCCGGCCCACCACCTGCATCGGTCCGATCATCGAGGCCGCCAGCACCGCCACGCCGGCGCCGATGCCGCGGTCGGCCAGGATCGGCAGGAGGTGCGCCAGGATCAGACCGTGCACCATGCCGATGCAGCCATAGCCGAAGCCCAGCAGCCAGAACGCCGGCCGCCGCGTCACCGCCGCGGTCACTGCCGCGTTTTCGGCCGCACGCGCGGCCTCCTCCTCGGCCGTCTCGTGCGCGGCCGGCGGTGCCCGGTGCCGCTCCAAAAGCCGCAACCCCCACAACATCGCGGGCAGCGCCACCACCACCACCGCGGCGGCAAAGCACAGCACCGCGCCGCGCCAGCCCAGAAGCTCGGAGAGGAAATGCGCCCCGGGGAAGGCGACCGTGCCGGCAAAGCCCGCGATCAGGGTGACCGCGGTGATCGCCTCGCGCGCCCGCGCGCCCACGGTGACGGTGATGATGGCGAACACCGCCTCGTAGAGGCTCGCCGCCATCGCCACGCCCAGGCCCAGCCACACGGCGTAGAACTGCCAGGGCTGGGTGACCCGGCTCAGCGCCACCAGAAGCACCGCGCCCGCCAGTGCCCCGCCCACATGCACGGGCCGCGCCAGCCCGTGGTCGATCAGCCGCCCGGCCACGGGGGCCAGGATCGCGGTGAGCAGCAGCGCCCCCGTATAGGCGCCCGAGATCTCGGTCTTCGACCAGCCCAGGTCCTGCTCCCACCAGGGCAGCAGCGCGGGGAAGGCATAGTAGATCGACGCCCAGATGATGGTCTGGGCGATGGCGAGCGGCACCACGTCGCGTCTCAGCGATCCGGCCACATCACGCTCCTGATGACCCCCCCGCTTCCCGCTAGCATGGCTTGGCCGGCCGTGGCAATTTGGCGCGCGGGGAGCCGCAACCCGCCCGCAGCCCGAGGGAGGCCGCCCGTGAGCGAGCCCGCAAGCGCGCCCGACACGATCGTCCGCGACACCGCGGCGCGCATCTTCGCCGACCTCGCCGACCCGCAGGCGCTGAACGCGGCTGGGGGCGGGGCTAGCGGCGACGCCTGGAAGGCGCCGCTGTGGTCGGCGCTCGAGCAGGCCGGCCTGACGCTCGCCTGGGTGTCCGAGGCGCATGGCGGGGCAGGGGCGGGCCTGGCCGAGGGCTTCGAGGTGCTGCGCGTCTCGGGCCACTACGCCGCCCCCGTGCCGATCGCCGAGACCCTGCTCGCCGGCCACTTCCTCGACGCCGCCGGGCTGAGTTGCCCCTCGGGGCCGCTGACGCTGGCCCCCGTGCGGCTGGGCGACGCGCTGGTGTGCGGCGAGGACGGCACCGTCTCGGGCACCGCGCGCGCCGTGCCGCACGCGGGCGACGCCCGCGCCGTCGTGGTGGTGGCCGAGCGCAAGGACTCCCAGGTGGTCGCCCTGATGGCGCCGGGCTCGTTCCGCGCCGCGCCGCGCGCCGTCGACATGGGCTGCGAGCGCGCCGACCTCACCTTCGGCGACGCCACCCCGGTCGAGCTGGCGAAGGCGCCCGCCGGCTGGCACGCCGACACGCCGATGCTGGTCGGCGCCGCGATCCGCGCCGTGCAGATGACCGGGGCGCTCGAGTCCCTGCTGGCGCTGTCCGTGCGCTACGCCCAGGACCGCGAGCAGTTCGGCCGCCCGCTGGCGAAGTTCCAGGCCATCCAGCACAACCTCGCCCGGCTCGCCGGCGAGGTCGCCGCCGCGCTCGCCGCCGCGGGCTCGGCGGCCGACGCGCTCACCCGCGGCGAGGGCTTCTCCGAGGCGCTGTTCCTCGAGATCGCCGCGGCCAAGATCCGCGTCGGCGAGGCCGCGGCCGAAGGCGCCCGCATCGCCCACCAGGTGCACGGTGCCATCGGCTGGACCGCCGAACATGTGCTCCAGCGCTACACCCGCCGCCTGTGGGGCTGGCGCGACGACTTCGGCGCCGAAAGCCACTGGGCCGCCATGCTCGGCGACATGGTCACCGAGGCCGGCCCCGACGCCGTCTGGCCCCTGATCGCGGCGCGGTAGGAGGCGGGGGATGACGGAGCCAAGGTTTCCCCGCTGCCCCGGGCTCGACCCGGGGCCTCGCGCCATCCGGTCCAGCGCCCGGCGGCCCCGCCCCTCCACCCCCCGCTGCCCCGGGCTTGACCCGGGGCCTCAGACCACCCCACCCAGCGCCCGGAGGTCCCGCCCCTGCGGCCGGGGCCCCGCTCACCGCGCTCGCTAGGAAGACCCGATGCAGACCGCGCTCCGCTTCGACCCGCTCCGCCTGCCGCCCCAGGCGCAAGCCCTGCGCGAGGAGGTCCGCGCCTTCCTCGCCGAGGAGGTCGCCCGCGGCACCTTCGACCCCGCCCTGGGGCTGAGGAACCCCTCCTACGACCGCGAGTTTTCGCGCCGCGTCGGCGCGCGCGGCTGGATCGGCATGACCTGGCCCAAGCAGTACGGCGGCGCCGAGCGCAGCTATCTCGAGCGCTATGTCGTCACCGAGGAGATGCGCGCGGCCTCCGCCCCCACCTGGTCGCATTTCGTCGCCGACCGCCAGTCCGGCCCCGTGCTGCTGAAATACGGCACCGAGGCGATGAAGCGCGAGATCCTGCCCCGCATCGCCCGGGGCGAGCTGTGCTTTGCCATCGGCATGTCCGAGCCGGGCTCGGGCTCGGACCTGTTCGCCGCCTCCACCAGGGCCGTGCGCGAGGGCGAGCACTACCGCGTCAACGGCACCAAGATCTGGACCTCGAACGCGCACCGCGCCGAGTACATGATCGCGCTCTTTCGCACCGCGCCGCCCACGCCCGAGAACCGCCGCCACGGCCTCACGCAGTTCCTCGTCGACCTCTCGCTGCCCGGCATCTCCGTGCGCCCGATCGAGCAGATGCCCGGCTCGTCCGACTTCAACGAGGTGCGCTTCGAGGACGTGATGGTCCCCGCCGATCATGTGCTGGGCGAGGTCGACGCCGCCTGGAAGCAGGCGACCGCCGAGCTCGCCTACGAGCGTTCCGGCCCCGAGCGCTTCCTCGAGACCTTCTACCTCCTGCCCGCGCTGATCCGCGCCGTGGGCAGCGACGCCGACGTGCGCGCCTCCGAAGGGGTGGGCCGCCTGGTCGCCCAGCTGCACACGCTCAGGCGCATGTCGGTCTCGGTCGCGGCCATGCTCGAGGCCGGGCACGAACCGGTGCTCGAATCCTCCATCGTCAAGGACCTCGGCACGGTATGGGAGCAGGCGCTGCCCGCCCGCGCCCGTGCGCTCTCCGCCTTCGCCCGGCCCGACCCCGCGAACGCGGCGCGCTTCGAGGAGCTCATCGAGCACGCCACGCTCGTCGCCCCGAAGCTGACCATCCAGGGCGGCACGTCGGAGGTCCTGCGCGGCATCATCGCCCGCGGCCTCGGCCTGCGCTGAGCCGGGCGGTGGGTCTGGCCCGGCTTGCCCGGACGCGCCCCGTCGGGCGGCGGCGCCGCCGTATTTCGGTCCGCGTTCATTCCGCCTTTGTGCCCCACTTTCGCCATGATTCAACTTAGTGGCGAATTGCCACGAACATCCCCCGAACAGGAGGCGCACATGATCAAGCTCATCTACCCCGACGACAGCTACTGCTACCGCGCGCTGCACTCGGTGCACGCCGTCTTCCGCGACGCAAAGGGCGTGCTGACGGCGCGCACCGATCAGCCCGACGGCCGCTGGCACGAGTTCGAGATCAAGGGCTTCGAGCTGATCGAGCCCGCCCGGGTCTATAGCTGAGGCGCCCCCAGGCAACGGCCGGCACCGCCCCCGGGCAACGGTCGGCTCCGCTGCAGGCAACGGCCGGCGCCGCCGCGCGTTTCCTAGGCACACCCCCAAGGGTTTGCCCAGGGGTTCGCCCAAGGGTTCACCCAAGGGATCGCCCAAGGGTTCACCCAAGGGTTCACCCAAGGGTTCACCTGCAAACGTGCCACCGGACGGGAGGGCCCCATGCCCACGATCTACGACGCCATTGCGGCCGACCACGCCACGCACCGCGACCTGCTCGCGCGCATCGCCGACACCAGCGGCGACAGCGCCGCGCGGCGCAAGTGCTGGCAGCGCTTCTACTACGACGTGAAGGCCCACGCCGCGGCCGAGGAGGAGACCTTCTACGCCCGGCTCATGGCCGACCCCGAAGGCCAGCAGGACGCGCGCCACTCGGTGCACGAGCACCAGGAGATGGACGACATCATGGACGAGCTGGACGGCAAGGACTTCTCCTCGCCCGGCTGGCTGCAGCGCTTCGCCACGCTGCGCGAGGCCTACGAGCACCACATGGAGGAGGAGGAGAGCGACCTGTTCGCCCGCGCCCGCGAGGTGTTCGAGGGCGACGACAAGGGCGAGATCGGCGCCGCCTTCGCCAGCCGCAAGACCGCCGAGCTCGGCCTGGTCGACGAAAAGAGCGAGAGCAAGCTCGAGCAATAGCCGGCCGCGCTGCGGCCACACGGGCGCCCGTCATGCCGCCGGACGGGCGACCCCGCCCCCTGCGCCACAGTACCCCGTTGCGCCACAGTGCCCCGTTGCGCCGCAGTGCCTCCTCGCGCCGCTGCCCCCGCTGCGGCCCGCTGCCCCCCGCTGCGCCCCGCTGCGGCCCGCTGCCCCCCGCTGCGCCCCGCTGCGGCCCGGGCCCGCCCCGAAGCCGCCGCCCGCCCTCGCGCACCTTGCACCGCTTCCCCGGGCCCGCCCCGGCACCCGGCGAGCCCCACACTTCCCCGCCGCCCTCTGCACCTCCCCGGTACCCCGGGCTCGACCGGCACCCGCCGCCCTCTGCGCCTCCCCGCTGCCCCGGGCTCGACCGGCACCCGCCGCCCTCTTCTCCTCCCCGCTGCCCCGGGCTTGAGCCGGGGCCTCGC
>NZ_JBZSYN010000137.1:0-13573 GCF_058622915.1 Thermohalobaculum sp.
CCTTGGCGACCAGATCGGGCATAGTTGGCGCGGCGCTCCTCCGGCGCGAATCAAAAGCGGGCCCAGCGGCCCGCCTGAGAAACCCGGTGGGGGTCTCGCCGCTCCGGCGAGGCCGCCGCGATGTTGACGCCCATATAAGCCTGACTTGAAAGGCTGGCAACCCCCTCCTCAGCGAGGCCGGTCTCGCCCCCTACCTCGCTGCCTGGCGTGCCGCGTCGCGGGTTTTCTGCCGAGGCGAGACGCCCGCCCGCTCGCGGGCGCGCAGCCGCTCGGTTTCCTCCGCGATATAGTCGCGGGTCAAAGGCACGACGTCGCGCTCGAGGCCGAGCTGGAGCTGCATCACGGCCAGCCGACCGGAGAGGAACGAGGCCTCGAAGCCGAGCAGATAGACCTCCCACATTCGGCAGAAGCGCTCGTCATACATCTCCTTCGCCGCCTCGCGGTTGGCCATGAAACGGTCGTACCAGCGGCCCAGCGTCGAGGCGTAGTGCTTGCGCCAGACCTCGAAGTCGAGCAGCCACAGCCGGGAGCGCTCAACCGCGGACATGGTCTCCGATGGCGTCGGCACGTAGCCGCCGGGGAAGATGTACTTCTGCACGAAGAGGTCCGTGTAGCTCCAGGATTTCATCGCCATGATGGAGTGGATCAGCGCGACGCCAGCCGGTGCAAGCCGGTCCCGCACCGAATTGAAATAGGTCGGGATATCCGGGGCGCCGACATGCTCCATCATTCCGACCGATACGATCCGGTCGAACCGGCCCTTGACGTCACGATAGTCCTGCAGCTCGAACTTGACGCGATTCTCGAGTCCGGCCAGCCGGGCGCGCTCACGCGCCACCTCAAGCTGGCGTTCGGCTAGCGTCACGCCGAGCACCTCGACGTCCGCCATCTGCGCCATGTAGATCGCCATGCCACCCCAGCCACAACCGATGTCGAGCACGCGCTGGCCCGGCCTCAGCCGGAGCTTCGCGGCAATGTGGCGCTTCTTGGCCTGCTGCGCCTGGTCGATGGTCTCCTCGCCGGTCGCGAAGTAGCCGCACGAGTACTGCATGTCGCTGTCGAGAAAGAGGCGGTAGAGGTCGTTGCCGATGTCATAGTGATGCGCGGCATTGCGCTGGGCACGGAAGGGGTTGTTGCGCGCAATGAACCGGCGCGTGACGTGGTCGATTTGCTGGAAAGCCCGCTCGATCGGCAAAGTGCCATTGCGCTCCACATTGACATTGTAGAGAGCGACCAGCTCGCGCAGCCCGCCCCGCTCGAAATTCAGCCGACCCTCCATGTAGGCTTCCGGGAAGGACAGGTCGGGTCCACGCAGGAACTTGCGGTCGAAGGCCGGGTCGGTGATGCGAATCGTGACTTCAGGGCCAGGCTCTTCACCGCCGAAGGTTTCGGACCGGCCGTCGGGGCCTATTAGGGTCAGCTCACCCACACGCACCAGACGGCGTAGATACCAGGGCAAAATGCGCATGTGCCTTCCTCGCAGAGACAAACAATCAGGGTGCGCCACGCATGGCGCCAAGGAACCAACGCGAATCAAGCAAAAAAGGCTGCATGGCGCAACTCGCGGCGCGAATCATACCGCCCGGCACGCACAGATCTTCGAGCCATAGGCCCCCGCCTGTGAACATCCGGCCGTCGGACCTCAAGCCGCGGTCAGGCCGCCGTCGATCACGAGTTCGGCGCCAGTGGTAAAGGCAGAGGCCGGCGAGAGCAGGTGGACCACGGCTGCGGCCACCTCCTCGGGCCTTGCCAGGCGCCGGAGCGGAATCGCCTCGGCCATCTTCGCCCGGCTGCGTGCGGGATCGTGTCCCTGACGCGCTATCTCCTCCACCATGGCGCCCGCGACGAAGGCGGGATGGACCGAGTTGCAGCGAATCGGCGGCTGGAGGCGGGCGCCGTGCAGCGCCACGGACTTGGTGAGAAGCCGCACGGCGCCCTTCGACGCGTTGTAGGCGGCAAGATTGGCGCCGCCGACGAGCCCGGAAACGGAGGAAAGATTGACGATGGCAGGTGCCAGGCTGCGCTTCAACAGGGGCCAGGCGGCGCGGCAGCCGAGGAAGGTGCCATCGGCATTGACGGCCATAACGCGGCGCCAGTCCGCAAGGCTGGTGTCCTCGATGCTGCCAAGCTGGACGACGCCTGCGTTGTTTACGAGGCCGTCGATGCGGCCGTGGCGGATTTCCAATTCAGCGACGGCGCGGGACCAGTCCTCCTCGGAGGTCACGTCATGGGCGAAATCGATACCCTCGCCAGCGCACAGGTCGGTCGCGACGACCGTACCTCCGGCCGAACCGATCGCGGCCGTGATGGCGCAGCCCAGCGTGCCGGCGGCTCCGGTGACCAGCACCACGTGGTCGGCGAGAATCACGACGCGGCCCGAAGCGACAATTGCGAATCGTAGCTTTCGGCGATTCGCTCGGCCAAGGCCGGCGTTGCCGGCGAGGGATCGGAGCTGAGCCGCAGCGCGATCCGGCAGGTGCCGACGTCGGGAAGCCCCTCGGCAGCGCGCACCGGCGCAAGCCCCGGCTCGAGGCGGCTGCGCGGGAGAAGCGCGATGGCGAGGTCGGCATGAACGGCGGCCTTGTGCGCTTCGTAGAATTCCGATGTGTAGACCACGCGGTAGGGTATGCGGGCCAGATCGAGCGCCTCAAGCGCGGCGCGGCGCCAACCGCAGCCGATGGCCGAAAGCGCCAGCGGCAGCGGTCGCGTGCGCGCCGCCCGCCCGCCCTCGCGGCCAACCCAAAGAAGCGGCTCCTGAACCAGGATATGGTCCGTGCTGCGCCAGGGCACATTGTAGCCGGGCGCAAGCACGGCCAGGTCGAGCCGGCCTTGCTCGAGCTTCGGCGCAAGCTCGGCGCTCGGACCCATGACCACGTCGACGGCCACGCGCGGATAGGAGCGGGCGAAGGCGGCAAGTACCGGCGACAGCCGTCGCATGCCTCCGAATTCGACCGTACCGAGGCGCACCTCACCGGTCAGCTGAGGCGCACGGAAGGCGTCCAGCGCCTCGCCGTGGATGTCCAAAATGCGTCGAGCATAGGCAATCAGGCGTTCGCCGTCAGTGGTGAGCTCCATCCCCTGCCGCGAGCGCTGGAACAGGTCACGGCCGAGAGTGTCCTCGAGCTTCTTGATTTGCATGGAGATGGCGCCCGGGGAGCGCGAAACGCGCCCCGCGGCAGCCGTCAACGAGCCAGTTTCGGCGATTGCGACCAGCATCTTCAGCACGTCAATGCCGAGTGTCGCGGCAGCGGACGGGATATGGGATTTTTCAGCCATGATTGATGTTCAGATTATCTAAAGCGTGATGTCAATGATTTTCGATTTAATGAACGCTAAAAAGGGACCATCCTTCGCACAGACAGGCTGGGAGGCAACGCGCCTCCGGCGTGAAAGGATTCGGGCGATGCACAGCATGCAAACGGAAATGTCACGATTCCGAGCGGACGAGGCACGCAGCCGCTTCGAGGCCGGGCCGCGTTCGAACAGGGCCGACCTGCTCCTTGCTGACACCGGGCTCGACAGGGGTGTCACGCAGCGGGCGCTGCGTCGTCCCGTCGGAGAGCCGGGGCTGGAAGGGCCTTGGCGCCTGTGGGTGCGCTCGATCGCGCTCGACGGTCTTTGCTAAATTCGGCGCTGTGTCGCCGGCTGCGAGGACGCCGTTGGGCTCAACAATAGACGCGAAGAAATGGAGACGACCGATGCTAATGGCACTGTGGAAAGGCGCGCTTCGCTGGCTCGAGGCGCATCGCGGGCGTGCCGGCTTGCGCGCCCTGCGGGATCAGGACGAGCGAACGTTCGCCGATATCGGCCTCAGGCGCGGTGAGCTGACCCGAGTACTGGATGCGACAATGCCAGACAGCGCGCTCGACTTTGCCTATCGCGATTCGGCCCGGCTGCGGGCAACATACGCGGTGCACTGAATCCGGGCGGTAAGCCGCGGGGCTGATCGGCGCCGCCTCAGGGCCGGCGAGGGGGTCGGCTGCCGCGCGCTCAGCCCAGGCCGGCCAGCCGGTCAGTGGCACGAACGAGTTCGCCGGCGATCCCGGGCTCGGAGAGTGCGTGTCCGCCGTCGTCGATGAGCCGCAGGGAGGCCGCCGGCCATGCCTTGGCGACGTGGTAAGCGGTCTCGGGCGGGCAGATCATGTCGTAGCGGCCCTGAACGATCACACCTGGAATGCCGGCTATGCGGTGCATGTCGCGCAGGACCTGTCCGTCCTGCTCGAGCCAGCCGCCATGGGCGAAGTAGTGGCTCTCGATGCGGGCGAAGGCGCGGGCGTAGTCGGCCTCGATGAATCCGGCGCGGGAGGGGCGGAGCGCGGCCGTCGCCGTCTCCCAGCGCACCCAGGGGCGGGCGAGGCGAAGCTGTTCGGCGAGATCCCCCTGGCTCAGGCGGCGGTAATAGGCGCCGATCAGGTCGCCGCGCTGCTCGGGCGGGATGGGGGCAATGAACTCGGCCCACTCGTCGGGGAAAAAGCGGGCCGCACCGCCGCCGTAGAACCAGTCCAGCTCGGCGCCGGTCATGGTGAAGATGCCGCGCAGCACCAGGGCTGTAACCGCGCGCGGGTGGCGCTGGGCGTAGAGCAGCCCCAGCGTCGAGCCCCAGGAGCCCCCGAACAACATCCATCGGGCAACGCCCAGATGGCGGCGCAGCCGTTCGATGTCGTCGACCAGATGCCAGGTGGTGTTGGCCTCGAGCCCGCCATGCGGGCGCGAGCGGCCGGTGCCGCGCTGGTCGAACAGCACGATCTGATAGCGCTTCGGGTCGAAGAAGCGGCGCATGAACGGGCTGATCCCCGCCCCGGGCCCGCCGTGCAGCACGAGCGCCGGCCGGCCCGAGGGGTTGCCGCAAAGCTCGACATAGAGTTCGTGGCCATCGCCGACCGGCAGGTGGAATCGCTCGTAGGGCTCGATCGCGGGATAGAGCCTTGGTGCGGTTCTCAGGTCGGGGCCTTGCAGCACGGGCACGGATCTCCTGTCGCGCGGGTCGCGCTGCCCTCGGGCAGCGCTTGCTTGGCGCGGGGCACTGCCCTGCACTATGTCACGGATGGGCGCGCATTCAAGCGCGGCCGGTGCGAAGGGGCAGGCATGCCGACGGACACAGGCGTCGATGCGGCCGAGATCGCCAAGTTCGAGGCGATGGCCGACGAATGGTGGGACACGCGGGGCAAGTTCCGCCCGCTGCACATGATGAACCCCTGCCGGCTGGGCTATGCGGTGGACCAGATCGCCGCCGAGCACGGGCGCGACCCGGCGCATCCCCAGCCCTTCGCGGGGCTGCGACTGCTCGACATCGGTTGCGGCGGCGGGCTCATGACCGAGCCGATGGCCCGGCTTGGCGCCGAGGTCGTGGGCGCCGACGCCGCCGAGAGGAACGTCGCCGTCGCCCGCCTGCATGCCGAGCGCATGGGGCTGGCCATCGACTACCGCGCCACCACGGCGGAGGCGCTGGCCGCGGCCGGCGAGACCTTCGACGCGGTGCTGAACCTGGAGGTGGTCGAGCACGTGCCCGATCCGGCGGCCTACATCGCCGCCTGCGCCGGGCTGCTCAGGCCGGGCGGCGTGATGATCACCTCGACCATCAACCGCACGGCCAAGAGCTATCTGCTGGCCATCGTCGGGGCCGAGCAGGTGCTGCGCTGGCTGCCGCGGGGCACGCATGACTGGGGGCGGTTCATCACGCCGGCGGAGCTCGGGGCGATGCTGGAGGGCGCGGGGCTCGATCCGGTGGACGCGAAGGGTTTCGTGTTCGACCCGCTCTCCTGGGCGTGGCGAGTCTCGGCCCGCGACCTTGCCGTGAACTACGTCACGACCGCCGTGAGGCGGGACTGACGGCGCCCGGCACCTGCGATCGAGCAGGCCAAAATCCGCCTGCGGGAGCTGCCGCCGCGGGTGTCCACATGTGGACACCTTCTAACCTGTTGATTTCATTGAGATCCTACTTTGGACCGCATTCATGGTTAACACTGCGTTGTGGTTGGGCCGCTGCCGCCCAAATGCGATCCGGCTTGTGGCCCACGCATCGAAAGGCGCCGGCGCGGCGCCAGGACACGAGCCGGTCGTCCTCGCGCCCGGCCATATGTCCCGGCATTCGAGGGGCAAAACGGGCACGGCCGGCGTGTAGCCGAAGGTCGCCCGAGCCCATCCGCAGCCTTTCGAACAACATCATGTGGTAGGTGTTCCCCATCCACCGCAATAGTAGTAGGGTGAACACGATGTGGTGGAGAGCCCCGGCGAGCACGGGCGTCCGGCCGGCAGGATCGCCAAGGGGCATGGTGGGCAAGCGGCGTGAGAACCATGCGTGACGGCGGGCCGGGACCCGCCCGGTTTTTCCACGATGCGCGCCGGTGCGCGCGCCGGCTTGACATGCGGCGCGAGAGGTGGCCTTCACCTCGCGCAGCCTTGGGCAAAGGGGCCCCGTGGATATCTCGGGGCAGGGATCACCGACTGGCGCATTTGTGCACGAGAGGCGTCGCAGTCGCGACGGCGGACAAAAAATGAAGGTTCACTCCCCCGAAGCGCAGAGCTTCCTGGTCGCCATCGGCGGCGCCGAGGACAAGACCTCGGACCTGCAGATCCTGCGGCGCGTGTTCTCGCTCGCGCCCGGGGACCGGCACGTGGTCGGGGTTCTCACAACCGCGAGCGGCATCCCCGACGAAGTGTTCCCCGCCTATCACGACGCCTTCCGGCGGCTGGGGGCGAGCGAGGTGCACCATCTCAACGTGCGCAACCGCGAGCAGGCTGGCACCGAGGAGAACGTGGCCACGGTCGGGCGCTGCGGCACCATCTTCATCAGCGGCGGCGACCAGTTGCGTCTGACCAACACGCTGGGCGGCTCGCCCCTGCTGCAGGCGATCCGCCAGCGCTATGCCGAGGGAGCCGTGGTGGCCGGCACCAGCGCCGGCGCGGCGGCGATGTCGGCCACGATGATCTACAACGGCGCGGCCTCGGACGCGCTGCGCAAGGGCTCGGTGAACATGAGCAGCGGGCTCGCCTTCATCGAAGGGGTGGTGATCGACAGCCACTTCCTGGAGCGCGGGCGCTTCAGCCGGCTGATGGAAGTCGGGGCGACGAACCCGGAATATATCGGCATCGGACTGGGCGAGGACGCCGGTGTGATCGCCCATGACGGCCGGATCCTAGAGGCCATCGGCAGCGGTCATGTCATCGTGGTTGACTCCTCTGGACTGCGGAGTTCTAATGTTGCAGAAATCAGCGATGGTGAACCGGTTGCGGTTGAGCACGTGGTAATGCATGCGCTGATAAACGGTTATGGATACCACGTCGAGGAGCACCGTTTTCTTCATCCTGAGGAGCTGAAGAAAATAATCTCGGGAGAAGAACTTGCGGATCGTGGAGGCACGCGCTCTTAGGGGGCCGAATTACTATAGCCGTTACCTGACAATTTACATGAAGCTGGATATCGGCGAGCTCGAGGAGCGGCCGAGCGACAAGGTGCCGGGACTGGCCGAGCGGTTGCGCGAGCTGATCCCCAGCCTCTACGAGCACCGCTGCTCGGTAGGCGAGCCCGGGGGCTTCCTGCAGCGCGTCGAATCGGGCACCTATGCGGGCCACGTGGTCGAGCACGTCGCCATCGAGCTGCAGAACCTGATCGGCTTCTCGGTCGGCTACGGCAAGACCATCGACACCGACGAGCGCGGCGTCTACGTGGTCTGCTTTCGCTACCGCGACGAGGCCTGCGGCCTGGCCGCCGGGCGCGAGGCGGTGGACCTGGTCGAGCGGCTGTTCAAAGGTGAGGAGGCGGACCTCGACGCCGCCATCGCGCGGCTCAAGGAAGTGCGCGACGCGAACATGCTGGGGCCCTCGACCGGCTCGATCGTGCAAGCGGCGGTCAAGCGCGGGATCCCGTATTACCGGCTGAGCGAGGGCACGAGCTACATCCAGCTCGGCCATGGAGTGAAGCAGAAGCGCTTCCAGGCCACGGTTACCCAGAACACCGGCATCATCGGCCACGCCATCGCCGACGACAAGGACTGGACCAAGCAGGTGCTTGGCGAGGCCGGCATTCCCGTGCCGCAGGGCCGCATCTGCTATTCCTGGGAGGAGATGCTCGAGGCCGCCGCGGCGATCGGCTATCCGCTGGCGACCAAGCCCCTGGTCGGCAACCACGGCCGCGGCGTCAGCACCAACATCACCAACGAGGAAGAACTGCGCGAGGGCTACGATGCCGCCTATGCGCGCCACGAGACGGTGGTGGTGGAGCAGTATGTCAGGGGCGAGGACCACCGGCTTCTGGTGATCGATGGCAAGCTGGTGGCCGCGGCACGGCGGCGCCCGGCACATGTGACCGGAGACGGCCGCGCGACGCTTCAACAGCTGATCGACCGCGAGAACGAGGACCCCAGGCGCGGGGTGGGGCACGAGAACCTGCTGACCCAGATCGTGGTCGACCAGCAGACCGAGCGGCTGGTGGCGCAGGCCGGGCTGACGTTCGACAGCGTGATCCCCGGAGGCGAGATCGTCTGGCTGAAATCGACCGCGAACATCTCGACCGGCGGCACCGCGACCGACCTGACCGACGACGTGCACCCCGAGGTGCGCTACGCCGCCGAGCGGATCGGGCGCATCATCGGGCTCGACATCATCGGCATCGACCTGTTGGCCGAGACGCTGACGCGCCCGCTGGACCAGCAGTCCGCCGGCGTGGTCGAGGTCAATGCGGGTCCGGGCTTTCGCATGCACATCTCGCCCACGCACGGGCCGGGCCGGGACGTGGGCGGGCATGTCGTGGACATGCTGTTCCCCGACACCGAGGACGACGGGCGCATCCCGATCGTCGCCATCACCGGGACCAACGGCAAGACCACGACGACGCGGCTGATCGCGCACCTGCTGCGCCAGGCCGGGCGGCGGCCGGGGCTGGCCTGCACCGGAGCGATCGAGATCGACAACCACGTTATCATGCGCGGCGACTATTCGGGCCCGCTGGCCGCCCAGACCGTGCTGAAGGAGCCGACCGTGGACCATGCCGTGCTGGAGGTGGCGCGCGGCGGCATCATGCGCCGAGGCCTAGGCTTCGACGCCTGCGACGTGGGCGTACTGCTCAACATCGCCAGCGACCACCTGGGCGAGCGCGACATCAACACGCTGGAGGAGCTGGCGCGCTGCAAGACCGTGGTGGTCGACGCCGTGAAGCCCGAGGGTCACTGCGTGCTGAACGCCGACGACCCGCTGGTGATGGACCAGGGCACCTACTGGTCGCGGGGCAGGATCATCTACTTCACCATGGACCCTCAGAACGCGGCCATGCGGCGCCACGCCGAGGCGCACGGCACCGTCTTCACCGTCAACGACGGGCGCATTGTCATGCGCCAGGGCCAGGTCGAGGCCGAGGTGATCGAGGTCAACGACGTGCCGATCGCCTTCGAGGGCTATGCGCCCTTCAACGTGCAGAATGCCATGGCGGCGGCAGCGGCCGGCTATGCGCTGGGGCTGACGCTGGGCGACATCCGCATGGGGTTGCAGACCTTCCACCCGACGCCGGGCCAGCTGCCGGGCCGGACCAACCTGATCCAGGCCGACGGCGTGCGCTGCCTGATCGACTATGGCCACAATGTGCCGGCGCTCGAGGCGCTCGAGCACCTGGTCGGCAACCTCACCGCCAAGCGCCGCATCGCCGCCGCCAGCGCGCCGGGCAACCGGCGCGACGAGGACCTGGTGGCGCTGGGCGCGCAGCTCGCCAGGATGCACGACGATCTGATCCTGTACGAGACCGACCCGCGCGGGCGCCATCCGGGCGAGGCGGTCGAGCTTCTGCGCCGGGGCGCGGAATCGGTGGGCGACGGCTGCCGCATCGAGGCGATGCCCGCCGAGGAGGAAGCGGTCGAGCGCGCCATGGACGCGGCCTCCGAGGGCGATCTGCTGGTCCTGCTGGTCGACGACATCGACGGCGTCATCCAGCGGCTGAAGGGGCGCAGCTTCCGCACGCCGGCGCCAGAGGGGGGCTGAGAGGTGCCGCCCAAGCGAATGCGGGCCGGCGCGTTCCGGCCCTGTGCGTGAAGGGGGGAGGTGCGGAACCTGCTGGCGCAAGCCACGTTTAAACGGAAACGATACAAGGGCAAAAGCAATGAACAAGAACGTGTTCGTGGTGGGGCTGAACGAGACCAACCGCCAGCGGCTGAAGACCCTGCGCGGCGCCGGCGAGATCGATTTCCATGGCGTCATCGACCCGGCCGCGGTCTACGAGACCGAGGAGTTCGACATCCCCGCGATGCTGGCCGAGTCCGAGCAGGCCCTCAAGCGCTTCGACGGCTCGGTCGATGCCATCGTCGGCTACATGGACTTCCCCGTCTCGACCATGCTGCCGATCCTGTGCAAGAAGTTCGGCACCCGCTCGACATCGCTCGAGAGCTTGCTCAAGTGCGAGCACAAGTACTGGAGCCGCTCGGTCCAGCGCGAGGCGATCCCCGAGCACGTGCCGAAGTTCACCTGGTTCGATCCCTTCGATGACAACGCGCTCAGGCGGATCGGCGAGTCCGATCTGCGCTTCCCCTTTTTCGTCAAGCCGATCAAGTCGTCGGGCTCGCGGCTCGGCTTCCGCATCGACAAGCCCGAGGACTTCGACTTCGCGATCGAGAAGTTCCGCGCCGAGATCGAGACCATCGCCGAGCCTTTTGACCACGTGCTCGAGCAGGCCGACCTGCCCGACGAGATCCGCGCCATCAGCGGGCGCTGCTGCATGGCCGAGCAGATCATCGGCGGCCGGCAGTGCACGGTCGAGGGCTATGTCTACAACGGCGAGGTCGTGCCCTACGGCATCGTCGACTCGATCCGCTATCCGCAGGTGCTGAGCTTCTTCTACTACATGTACCCCTCGAAGCTGCCCGAGCCGGTGCAGGAGAAGATGCGCGAGCTGACCAAGCGCATCATGAGCCATGTCGGCTTCGACAACTCGGCCTTCAACATCGAGTTCTTCTATGACGAGGTGGACGACCAGATCTGGCTGCTGGAGATCAACACGCGCATCTCGCAGTCGCATTGCGACCTGTTCGAGAAGGTCGACGGCATCAGCCACCAGCAGGTGACGGTGGACCTCGGGCTGGGGCGGCGCCCGGACATGCCGCACCGCGAGGGCGAGTTCGGCGTGGCCGCCAAGTTCTTCTACCGGGTGTTCTTCACCGACGCGACGGTGGCCACCGTGCCGACGGCCGAGGAGATCGAGGCCGCCGCCGGCAGGGTGCCGGGCACGCGGATCGCGCCGCAGGTGAAGCAGGGCATGCGGCTGTCGGACCTGCCGGAACAGGACGCCTACAGCTTCGCCGTGGCCTATATCTGGATGGGCGCGAACAAGCAGTCCTCGCTCTTGTGGAACTACGAGCGGGTGATGAAGAAGCTGGATTTCGAGTTTTCCGAAATCGACGAGTAGCGCTCGCCGCACGGCCCTCGAAGCGGCAGCGCCGGACAGGACCCGTCGGGCACCGTGTCTGGGCCGCACCGGGGCCGATCACATATGGACAAGATGCGGCAGACGTGGCACGCCCCGGGCGCGCCGCTATTTCGCATGGTGCCATCGCGAAAGGCGGTGCCGGGCAGGGGTCCCATGTGACGCGGTCCCCCTCGGCTCGGCGGGTGAGGAGATTTGCCCTTGGGCCCACTGTCGAACCTTGCCTACGCGCCGCTCGCCCTGGCGTTGCTGCCGGTTGCGCTGTGCGCCGCCTACACCCTGGCGGCGATCTTCAGCGTGCGCGCCTTTCGCGCCGAACGCACCGGCTCGGCCGCCTTTCGCCCGCCGGTCACGATCCTCAAGCCGGTCTGCGGGCTCGACGCCGATCTCGAGGAGAACCTGCGCTCGTTCTGCCTGCAGGACTATCCTGACTATCAGGTCGTCGTCGGCGTGGCCGCGGCGAGCGATCCCGCCGTCCCCGTCATCCGCCGGCTGATCGAGGAGCTTCCCGACGCCGACATAGCCCTCGTCGTCGACCCACGCGTGAGCGGCTCCAATCTCAAGGTCAGCAACCTCACGAACATGGACCGCGCGGCGCAGCATCCCTATCTGGTGATCGCCGACAGCGACATGCGGGTCGACGCGCACTATCTTGCCAGCGTCATCGCGCCCTTTGCCGACCCCGGGGTGGGGATGGTCACCTGCCTCTATGCCGGCCGGCCCGCGGGGGGCCTCGCCTCGCGGCTTGCCAGCATGTTCATCAACGAGCAGTTCCTGCCCTCGGTGCTGGTGAGCGCACGACTGGGCCCGATGCGGTTTGCCCTCGGCGCAACCATGGCGGTGCGGCGCGAGCTGCTCGAGCGGATCGGCGGCTTCGCGGCGCTGGCCGACTGCCTCGCCGACGACCACGTGCTGGGCAAGCGGGTCAGCGCGCTGGGCTACCGCGTGGCGCTGTCGGGCTATGTGGTCGAGAACGTGGTGCGCGAAGAGAACCTGGGCGCCCTGTTCCGCCACGAACTGAGATGGGCGCGGACGATCCGGGCCGTGGCGCCACTCGGCCACGCCTTCTCGATCCTGACCTATGGACTGCCCGTGGCGGTCCTGGACGCGGCGCTGTTGCAGGCGACGCTCGACTGGACCGCGCTGGGCGTGGCGCTGGTCGCCCTTGTGCTGGCGCTGCGGCTGTGGCTGCACGCAGCCGCGGCCCGGTCGCTGGGGCTGAGGCCCGGCGCCGGCGCCGCCTGGTTGGTGCCGTTGCGCGACCTCCTTGGATTTCTGGTCTGGAGCGCCAGTTTCGTCAGTAATAAGGTCGTGTGGCGCGACAGGACATTCACCGTGGATGCGGAGGGACTTATGAAACCGGTAAAAAGGTACGAGGCATGATGAGAACCCTGTTCCTCAACCCACCCTCCATCGATGGCTTCGATGGCGGGGCGGGTGCGCGCTATCAGGCACGGCGCGAGATCCGCTCGTTCTGGTATCCGACTTGGCTCGCCCAGCCGGCCGCGCTGGTGCCCGACAGCCGCCTGGTGGATGCGCCGGCGCGCGGCCTCTCGGTCGAGGACGTGGTGGCGATGGCCGGCGACTACGAGCTGGCCGTGCTGCACACCTCGACGCCCTCGTTCCAGTCGGATGTGAAGGTCGCCGAGGCGCTCAAGGCGGCCAATCCCGCACTGCTGCTGGGCTTCGTCGGCGCCCATGTCGCCGTGGCGCCAGAGGTCTCGGTCGCGGCCTCCGACGCCCTCGACTTCGTCGCCGGCAACGAGTTCGACTTCACCATCAAGGAAATCGCCGAGGGCCGGCCCCTGGCGGAGGTCCACGGCATCACCTGGAAGCGCGACGGGGAGGTGGTGCACAACGCCGAGCGCGAAATCCTGCACGACATGGACCAGCTGCCCTACGTCACCCCGGTCTACCATCGCGATCTGGTGCCTGAGGACTATTTCATCGGCTATCTCAAGCACCCCTACATGTCGCTCTACACGGGCCGCGGCTGCAAGTCGCGCTGCACCTTCTGCCTGTGGCCGCAGACCATCGGGGGCCATCTCTACCGCACGCGCAGCGCCGCCAACGTGGTCGAAGAAGAACTCGCGCACCTGCGGGAACAGCTCCTTGGCCAGCGCGATCTCCTCGACCACGTTGGCGGCGCTGCGCGTGCGGTAGAGATGGCCC
>NZ_JBZSYN010000138.1:0-6041 GCF_058622915.1 Thermohalobaculum sp.
CAGATCGGCGGCGGCGGCGAGGTACTCGGTCGGGCGCGGCCCTTCCGAGAAGCCCTGGGGCTGGCCGAACGGCGCCGGCGTCTCGGATTCCTCGACATCGAGGATTTCCTGCGCGGCGAGGCCGCGCTGGCCCCGTCCGTAAGACACGTGGACGCGTGCGCCCTCGCTCAGCGCCAAGCGGCCCGAGGCCCTGACGCACGATGCATGCACCATGATATCGGGGCCGCCATCCTCGGGCACGAGAAAGCCGTAGCCCTTGACGGCGTCATACCACTTGACGTGACCCCATATCGTCTGAGTAGCTCCCACATCCATCTCCGACACGCTCTCTCCGCAGCGCCCGCCGATCATGCCACTTTGCTACTATATTTTTGCCACGTTGTCGCCTCAAATGAAAAATGCCGTTGATTAGCCTCACCATGCAGGCAAATTCGGCGCAAATGTGGACATAAACGGGTTTTAGATGAGATCAATACTCCTTCCGGTTGCGTGCGCCCTGCTGCTCACCGGCTGCGGCGAATCCGCACCCCAGGCGGCGTCGGCGCGTCAGCCTGTGGCGCAGGGCCTCCACGTCCAGCGGCTTTTGGTCCTGGACCGCCCGCCGGTCATCGCCGCACAGGAGCCGGCGGACCTGCCGCTGGCGATTCGGGCGGCCGAGGGCACCAATGCGGACCTGCTGGACAAGCGCGACGAGTCGCACTGGGTACGCACCGACGCCCTGCCCTTCCTGACCGAGACCAAGGCGGGGCGCGCGTTCCTCGCTGCCCATGCCCCCAGAGCGCTGGCGCGGGGCATGCCGAAGGAGTACTGCCCCGCGCTCGCCACCGCGACCGGCCAGCAGGCCTCCGCATCGGCCGAGACGGCGCGCGGCGAGGTGGCGCGCCGCGCCCTGACCACCTGCATCGCGAAGCTGGGAGCGCACCGCAAGGGCTGCGGCTGCCGCGTGATTGCGCTCAACGACGTGGTGACCGTGCCGCGCGAGGAGATGGCCTATGCCACCGGCGTCACCGCGCGCATGCGCGTGCCCAAGCTGGGCATCGACCTGATGCTTGTGGCCGAGCACGCGCCCGGCAAGGCAACGATCCTGCGCGACCTGAACGGCCCGGTGGCACGGCTGGTCGATCAGGGCGACGACCGGGTGGCGGTGGACTTCACCGGCACCAACCGGCACTTCGAGGGACGGCGCATCCCCGAGGGCTTCCGCCGCGGGCGCCTGGCCGAGCGGGTCTATGCCAAGGATGCCCAGGGGCACCGCATGAGCCTGCTGATCGGCTTCGAACCGGACGAGCTGGCCGGCCAGGCCGGCGCCTGGATGGCCTGGCCGGCTCACGGCTGATGCGGCGCGGCGGACGCGCGGGGCCGGGCGGACCGCCCCGGCGGGCGCGCATTTGCCGCTTGCCGGCCGACCCGCTCCGGGGCCAGCATGGCGGCGCGAGGCAAGCAGTGGCGGAGAGATGTTCCAGACATTCGAGGTGAGGGGGAACGGCGCCGCCGCACCGCAGCGGCTGGCGGCCCTGCGCGAGCGGCTCGCCGCGCGCGGCGTGGACGGGCTGGTGGTGCCCCGCGCCGACGCGCACCAGAACGAGACCGTTGCGCCGCATGACGAGCGGCTGGCCTGGCTTACCGGCTTCACCGGCTCCGCCGGGCTGGCGGTGGTGCTGGGCGAGCGGGCGGCGCTGTTCGTCGACGGCCGCTACACGCTGCAGGCGGCGCGGCAGGTCGACGGCGGCTGCTTCGAGATCGTGCCGGTGCACGAGACCCCGCCCGCCCGGTGGCTGGAGCGCCGGCTCGGCACCGACATGACCATCGGCTACGATCCCTGGCTGCACGGCAAGGCCGAGATCGACCGGCTGGCCGAGGCGGCGGCCAAAGCCGGCGCCGGGCTGGTGCCGCTCGAGCCCAACCCGATCGACGAGATCTGGCAGGACCGCCCGCCGCGGCCGATGGGCGCGGTGCGGGTCCAGCCCGAGCGGCTGGCCGGCGAGAGTGCGGCCGAAAAGCGCCGGCGGCTCGGCGCGGCGCTGGCCGAGGCGGGCGCCGACGCGGCGGTGCTGAGCCAGCTCGACAGCATCGCCTGGCTCCTCAACATCCGCGGCTCGGACCTGCCGCACGCGCCGGTGGCGCTGGGGTTTGCGCTGCTCGACGCGGACGGCTCGGTCGCGCTCTACATGGAGCCCGACCGCTTCGACGGCGAGGTCTGCGCGCATCTGGGCAACGAGGTGAGCCTCGCGCCGCCCGAGGGGCTGGGCGAGGGGCTGGCCGGGCTGAGGGGCAAGACGGTGCTGCTTGACCGCGCCACCTGCCCGCTTTGGATCGCGGCGCGGCTCGAGCGCGCCGGAGCGACGCTCAAATGGGGCGAGGACCCGTGCCTGGGGCCCAAGGCGCGCAAGAACCCGGCCGAGCTGGCCGGGATGCGCGCGGCGCACCGCCGCGACGGCGCGGCGATGGCGCGCTTCCTGCACTGGCTGGACACGGCTGTGGCGGCCGGCGAGCCGTTGGGCGAGATCGACGTGGTCGAGCGGCTCGAGGCGTTCCGGGGCGCCACCGGCGCGCTCATGGACATCAGCTTCGACACCATCTGCGGCTCCGGGCCGAACGGGGCCATCGTGCACTATCGCGTCAACCGCGAGAGCAACCGGGCGCTGGGGCGCGGCGAGCTGCTCTTGGTCGATTCGGGCGGGCAGTATCTCGACGGCACCACCGACATCACCCGCACCGTGGCGCTGGGCGCGGCGGACGCCGAGGCGGTCCGCCCCTTCACGCTGGTGCTCAAGGGCATGATCGCGCTCAGCCGGGCGCGCTGGCCCAAGGGCGTGGCCGGCCGCGACCTCGACGCGTTCGCGCGCGCGGCGCTGTGGCAGGCGGGGTTCGACTACGACCACGGCACCGGCCACGGGGTCGGCGCCTATCTCAACGTGCACGAGGGGCCACAGCGCCTGTCGCGCAGGGGCGGCGAGGTGGCGCTCGAGTCGGGGATGATCCTGTCGAACGAGCCCGGGCACTACCGCGAGGGGCGCTTCGGCATCCGCATCGAGAACCTGGTCGCGGTGACCGGGCCCGCCGTGCCCGAGGGCGGCACGCGGCCGATGCTGGGCTTCGAGACGCTGACGCTGGCGCCGATCGACCGCCGCCTGATCGACAGCGCGCTGCTCGGCCCCTATGATGCCGCCTGGCTCGACGCCTATCACGCCCGCGTGCTGGCCGAGGTCGGCGCCGAGCTGGACGCGGCGCGGGACGCGGAGGTGCTGGACTGGCTCCGCCGCGCCTGCGCGCCGCTCGGCGAGGGACCGGCGGCGCGCGAGGGAGAGGCAGGAAACATGTCCGCGAAGTTCACCGTCGCCCCGGCCAGCGGGCTGCACGTGGCGCGCGCAGGCGGCGCCGTGCTGGCCGAGACCCGGCGCGCGCTCCTGCTCGACGAAGAGGGCCACGACCCGGTGCTCTACTTCCCGCGCGGCGACGTCGGCATGGAGTTCCTGGAGCGCTCCGAGACGCGCACCACCTGCCCGTGGAAGGGCGAGGCGACGCATTTCCACATCGTCGGCAAGTCCGGGCTGATCCGCGATGCCGCCTGGTCCTACGAGGACCCGGTCGCAGGCGCCGAGCAGATCCGGGACCACGTCGCCTTCTACGCCGAGAAGGTGACGGTCGAGGAGTTGTGAGGCGCGGCCGCAACGGGCTTGGCGGCGCGCCGCGCGCGCGCTAGCCTGCACCCCATGGGCAACAGGCGCGACGAGGGCCGCAGTTGGCACGACCTGGGAGGCCGCGAGGCCGGTCCGGTCGAGCGCCGCGAGCACGACTACGCGCTATGGGAGAAGCGGGTCGACGCGCTGAGGCAGATCGCCTCGGACCGGGGCTATTTCACCGTGGACGGGCTGAGGCGCGCGCTCGAGGAGATGGGCGAGGACGCCTTCGAGACCATGACCTATTACGAACGCTGGATCGCCGCCACCACGCGCAACCTGATCGACGCCGGCGCCTTCACCATCGAGGAGCTGAACCGGCGCATGGAGGAGGTCGCGGCCCGCGGCCCCACCTATGGCGAGGCCCAGGGGAGCGGCGAATGACGGCGCTCGCGCAGGTCACGCCGCCCGCCTTCCCGCCGCCCTACCCCACCCGCGGCGGGCGCTTCGCGCCGGGTGACGTGGTGCGGGTCAAGCGCGGCGCGGCGCCCGGCCACATCCGCACGCCGTGGTACCTGCGCGGCCATCTGGGCCGGGTCGAGCGCATCTGCGGCGACTTCGCCAACCCCGAGGAGCTGGCCTATGGCCGCGACGGCCTGCCCCCGCGCGTGCTCTACCGCGTGCGCTTCACCATGGCCGAGCTGTGGGGCGCGGCGGCCGAGCGGCCCGCCGACACCGTCGACGCCGAGATCTTCGAGCACTGGCTGGAGCCGGCCGATGCCACATGACCATCACGAGCATTTCCACCACGAGGGGATGAGTCCGTCGGGCCATCCCTACCGGCCCGACAACGACCAGCCGCTGACCTACTGGCAGCGCATGGAGATCGCGGTGCGCGAGCTGATGGTCGAGAAAGGCATCACCACGCCGGCCGAGATCAATGCCGAGATCGAGCGCCTGGACTCGCGCAACCCGGCGCTGGGCGCGCGCGTGGTGGCCCGGGCCTGGACCGATGCCGCCTTCCGCGCGCGGCTGCTCGCCGACGGCTCGGCGGCGATCGCGGAGCTGGGCATCCCGCCCGACGGGCTGAAGCTGGTGGTGGTGGAGAACACAGAGACCGCGCACAACGTCGTGGTCTGCACGCTGTGCTCGTGCTATCCGCGCAACCTGCTCGGGCTGCCGCCGGACTGGTACAAGACCCGGGCCTACCGCGCGCGCATGGTGCGCGAGCCGCGCGCCGTGCTGGGCGAGTTCGGGCTCGAGCTGCCCGCGGGCGTGGAGCTGCGCGTGCACGATTCCACCGCCGACATGCGCTACATGGTACTGCCCGGGCGGCCCGAGGGCACCGAGGGCTGGAGCGCCGAGCGGCTCGAGGCCATCGTCACCCGCGACTGCATGATCGGCGTCGCCGTGCCGCACACGGGCTGACGGGCACCCGGGTTCGCGTCCGGCCGAGCGACCCGGTGCCGACGCGCCGCGCGCTCAGGGCGCCGGGTTATCGAGCTTCGCCGCGCCCTGGATCGGGCCCGCCTTGCCGTTCTGCACCCACACGGCCACTCCCTCGCCGGGGTCGGGCTGCGGCATCTCGACCTCCTGCACCGCGCTGCCCGACCATTTGCCCATGCGCATCAGGCTGTTGACCACGTTGCGGTAGGTCATGGTGCGCCCGGCATTCTCGCCGCGCTTGATGTCGACCGTGGCGCTGAGCGTGTACTTGGCGATCCAGATCGTCCCGGGCTCGGGGTTGTGGCCCGGCGCGATGCGGCACTTGAGCATGCCGTTCTCGGGCCGGATCGAGATGTCGATGGGCGCCGGCGCGCTCTCGGCCTGCTTGATGGCCGCGTCCACCGCCTGCACGTCGGTGGCGGGCACGGCGCGCCTGCCATGCACCACGATCTGCGGCGTGTAGATCACGTTCTTGTTCCAGGCGTCGCGGTAGGCGTACTGGCGCTTGGTGAACTTCGGTTTGGCGAAGGTATCGCGCCAGCCCAGATAGTCCCAGTAATCGACATGGAGCGAGAGCGCGATCACGTCCGCACGGTTGGCCAGCTGCGCCAACAGCCGGTCGGCCGGCGCGCAAGAACTGCAGCCCTGGCTGGTGAACAGCTCGACCACCACGGGCTCCTCCGCCCGGGCGGCGGTGCTCAGAGCCACGACGGCCGGCAAAACGAGGGCAAGCACTCGGACAACGGCGAACATGGCCCTGAAATAAGGGACAACGCGCCGCCTCCGCCAATCAATCCTGCGTGACGTGGGCGGCCCCGCCGCGCGGCAAAGGCGCCTAGCAGGCTGTTGAAGAAGTGGGTGGCGCTCGTGCTGATGGCGTGATTCACTCGCTCTGGGGAACCGGGCGAGGTGGTGATGCGAGGTTGGGAGGGAAGGTCGGGAGAGCTGTTCTCGTATGTTGATCTTGAGCGGCGG
>NZ_JBZSYN010000139.1:0-61580 GCF_058622915.1 Thermohalobaculum sp.
CACCGTGCTCATCGAGGGATCGGTGGTCACGATCAGTGGCCACAGGTACTGGTTCCAGCCGTAGATGAACAGGATCACGAACAGCGCCGCGATGTTGGTGCGCGAGAGCGGCAGCAGGATGTCGGTGAAGAAGCGCACGGGCCCGGCGCCGTCGATGCGCGCCGCCTCGAGCAGCTCGTCGGGCACGGTGAGGAAGAACTGGCGGAACAGGAAGGTCGCGGTGGCCGAGGCGATCAGCGGAATCACCAGGCCCGGATAGGTGTTCAACATGCCGAGATTGGCGACCACCGCGAAGGTCGGCACGATACGCACCTCGACCGGCAGCATCAGGGTGATGAAGATCATCCAGAAGAACACCATCCTGAGCGGGAAGCGGAAATAGACGATGGCGTAGGCCGAGATGATCGAGATGGCGATCTTGCCGATGGCGATGCCCAGCGCCATGACCAGCGAGTTGCCCAGCATCACCATGACCGGTGCGCCGCCGAAATTGGCAACGTCGCCGGTCAGCACGGCGCGGTAGTTGGTCCAGAACTGGTCGCCGGGCAAGAGCGGGATCGGCGCCGTCATGATGTCGCTTTGCGTGTGGGTCGAGGCGACAAAGGCCAGGTAGACGGGCAGGATCACCACCGCGAGCCCGGCGAGCAGGATGGCGTGGGCGAGGATCGTCAGTCCGGGGCGGCGCTCGACCATGGCTCTCTCCTCAGGCGTACTGCACGCGCCGCTCGACATAGCGGAACTGGACCACGGTCAGCCCGATCACGATGGCCATGAGCACCACCGACTGCGCCGCCGAGCCACCCAGGTCGAGCCCGACGAAGCCGTCGCGATAGACCTTGTAGACCAGGATTTCGGTGGCGTTGGCCGGGCCGCCGCGCGTGGTGGCGTGGATCGTGGCGAAGGTCTCGAAGAAGGCGTAGACGAGGTTGACCACGAGGAGGAAGAAGGTCGTGGGCGAGAGCAGCGGGAAGACGATGCTCCAGAAGCGCCGGAACGGTCCGGCGCCGTCGATGGCCGCGGCCTCGATCAGCGAGCGCGGGATCGCCTGCAGCCCGGCGAGGAAGAACACGAAGTTGTAGCTGACCTGCTTCCAGGCGGCCGCGATCACCACCATGATCATGGCGTCCGAGCCGTGCAGGTAGGGGTTCCAGTCGATGCCCATCCCGTGGATCACGTAGGCGAGGATGCCCACCGTGGGGTTGAACATGAAGAGCCAGAGCACGCCCGCGACCGCAGGCGCCACGGCGTAGGGCGAGATCAGCAGCGTGCGGTAGCCCGCCGAGCCGCGGATCACCCGGTCGGCCATTACCGCGAACAGGAGCCCCGAGCAGATGCCCAGCACCGTCACCGCGCTGGTGAAGACCGCCGTGACCTCGAGCGAATTGAGGTATTTCGGGTCTTGGAAGATGGCGGCGTAGTTGCGAAACCAAACGAATTTGGTGGAAAGCCCGAAGGCGTCCTGCACCAGCATCGACTGCCACAGCGCCTGGCCGGCCGGCCAGAGGAAGAAGATGACCGTCACCGCGATCTGCGGCAGGACCAGCAGATACGGCAGGATCGGCCGGCGGAAATGGACCCGCTTGAGCATGCGGTGAGGGCCCCCTCGAGGTGGCGTCGGGGCCCGCCCGCGCGGCGGGAAGGCCCCGGTTCGGCCAGCGCGCGCGGGCGCCCTAGCTGTGCGCCGCCTGGAACTTGCGCAACAGCTCGTTGCCGCGCTTGACCGCCTCGTCGAGGGCCGCCTTCGGGGTCTTGTCGCCCGCCCAGACGGCTTCGAGCTCCGAGTTGATGATGTCGCGGATCTGCACGAAGTTGCCAAAGCGCAGGCCCTTCGAGTTCGGCGTCGGCTGGTGCAGGCTGAGCTGGCGGATCGCCGTGTCGGTGCCCGGGTTCTCCTTGTAGTAGCCCTTCTGCTTGGCCAGCTCGTAGGCCGCCTTGGTGATCGGCACGTAGCCGGTGGACTTGTGCCAGTCGAACTGCACCTCGGGCGAGGAGAGATAGGTGAAGAACTTGGCGACCCCCTTGTAGTCCCGCTTGGGGTGGCCGCGCAGCACCCACAGCGTGGCGCCGCCGATGATCGAGTTCTGCGGCGCGCCCTTCACGTCGGCGTAGTAGGGCAGGAAGGACTGGCCGAACTTGAACTTCGCCTGCGCCTTGATGCCCCCGTAATAGGCCGAGGAATTGATCCACATGGCGCATTTGCCGGTGGTGAACATGGGCAGGCTTTCACCGCGGCGGCCGCCGTAGTCGAAGATCTTGGTCTTCTGCCAGCGGGCGAGATCGGAGATCTCGCGCGTCACCAGGTCGTTGTTGAACACGAGCTTGGTGCCGAGCCCGCCGAAGCCGTTCTGAAGCGTGCCGATCGGCGAGTTGTGCCAGGCTGAGAAGTTCTCGATCGCGACCCAGGACTGCCAGCCGATGGTGAAGCCGCAGGGATAGCCCGCCGCCTGCAGCTTCTTCGAGTACTCGCCCATCTGGGCCCAGGTCCTGGGCGGCTTGCTGGGGTCGAGCCCGGCCTTGGTGAAGGCGTCCTTGTTGTACCACAGGACCGGCGTCGAGCTGTTGAACGGCATCGACAGCAGGTGGCCCTGGGTGTCGGTGTAGTAGCTGGCGACGGCGGGCAGGTAGTTCGATTTGTCGAACGGCTCGCCGGCGTCGGCCATGAGCTGGTAGACCGGATAGACTGCGCCCTTGGCCGCCATCATGGTGGCGGTGCCGACCTCGAACACCTGCACGATGTGCGGCTGCTGGTGGGCGCGGAAGGCCGAGATCGCGGCCGTCATGGTCTCGGTGTAGTTGCCCTTGTAGACCGGGACGACCTCGTATTTGCTCTGGCTGTCGTTGAAGCCCTGGGCGATCTGTTCGACCTTCTTGCCGTTTTCGCCGCCCATGGCGTGCCACCACTGGATCTTGATCCGCTCGGCCGAGGCGGTGCCCGCCCAGGCGATGGCGGCGGCCAGCGCCAGGGCCCCGTACCAGCGTGAAGTCAGATGCATTCTTTCCTCCCTGTTCTGCATTTGGCGAGCCGTCGTCCCGGCCCTCAGGGCCGATCGGGGCGCAGGCGCATGGCGCGCGGCCCTTGTGCCGCCTGCCCGAGATTACCGGGTCCCGGCGTCATTCCCGTGACGACGAGGGGCACGTATCCCGGCGCCGCGCCCGCAATGCAGGGCGCGGTCGGGACCGGCGGTGGACTTGTGCTTTCGCGATCCCGAAAGGCGTGACCTTGCCACATCCCCATCTGGCGTCAGCTCACCATTTCCCCCTCACACGAGGGGCCAGGCTAGCCCCGAATCTCGCAACCTGGCAAGCGGATACCGGCGCGGGGGACGGTCAGCGGGGGGCGGTCGGCGGGCTCAGGCCGCGCCGGTGGGCTGACGGCGCGCAGGCGTCGGTTCGGTGTCGTGGGACGGAGGCCGCTCGGGCCTGTTGCCGACCGGCCCGTGTAGCCGGACGTGGATCACCGTGCCCGGCGGGCCCGTGATCTCCAGATCGCCGTCGATCTGCTTGACGAAGGCCTCGATGAGCTGCAGCCCGATGCCGCCGTGCTTGCGCGCTGCAGGGGGCATGCCGACGCCGTCGTCGGCCACCGTGAGCGTGCCCGCGTCCTCGCCCTCGCTCTTGAAGGCGACCGAGATCCGGCCGCGGCGATCGTCGGGAAAGGCGTGCTTGAGCGAGTTCGTCATCGCCTCGGTGACCAGCAGCGCCAGGGGAATGGCGCGATCGGTGGCGATCATGAAGGACGGCAGGTTGATGTCGAGCTCGACACGGCCCGCCGTGCCCGAAAGCACCGAGAGCATGCTCTGGCACAGCTCGGTCATGAAGGCGCGCAGGTCGACGCGCTGCACGTCGTCGCTCTCGTAGAGGTGGCGGTGCACCAGGGCGAGCGCCCGCACATGCGCCTTGACCT
Organism: Thermohalobaculum sp.; assembly: GCF_058622915.1. NCBI lineage: Bacteria > Pseudomonadati > Pseudomonadota > Alphaproteobacteria > Rhodobacterales > Paracoccaceae > Thermohalobaculum > Thermohalobaculum sp. Next base: position 3,905 of record NZ_JBZSYN010000139.1, read on the forward strand.
CGCCCAGCGCCGCCGCCCCCTCGCTGCCCCCGGCGGCGCCACCGCGGATGTTCAGGAGGCTCGAGACGATCTGCAGGTTGTTCTTCACCCGGTGGTGGATCTCGCGCAGGATCATGTCCTTCTGGTTCAGCGAGGCGCGCAGCTCCTCCTCGCGCACCTCGATGCGGTGCGCCATGAGCGCCAGCGTCTCGCACAGGTCGCGCAGCTCGCGCGGGGCCTCGTCGAAGGCGGGACGCTGGTCGTAGCTGCCGCGGCCGTAGGCGCGCGCCATGCCCCTGAGCCGCCCGATCCAGCGGGTCACCAGATAGCGCGTGCCGAGCCAGGCCGCGACGATGCCGGCCAGCCAGATCGCGGCGAGGCCGAGCACCCGGTTGAACAGGTCCTTCTCGACGCCGCCCAGCGCGCTGACCGCGGGCATGCCGAACAGCACCGTGACGTCGCCATGGGGCAGCGCCACCGAGGAGAACACCCGGCGCTTGTTGTCGCCGCCGGTGGCCTCGAAGTCGGTCAGCCGCCGGTTCAGCACCGCCGTGGCCAGCTTGGTGCCGATCACCGAGGAGAGCGAATCCAGCCCCTTGCCCTCGGTGATGCTGGCCGCAGGGACCTCAGCGGCGGTGTGCTTGCTGGCGCCGCCTTTCGCGGCGCCCGATTCGCTCAGAAGGCCGCGGTCGGCCAGGATGTTGCCGTTGCGGTCGATGAGGAAGAACACGCTCTCGGGCGGCAGGCTCACCTCGCGGATGAAGGCCGAGAGCCAGTAGAGCCGGATCGAGGCGGAGAGCACCCCCTGGAACTGGTAGTTGCTGCCGTAAACCGCTTGCGCCGCCACGATCACCGGATAGTGCGAATGCGGCGGCACGGTGTAGTCGCTGATGGTGAAGGCACGAAAGCCGCGCACCTCCTGGAACCAACTGCGGCCCGAGACGTCGGTGATGTCCTGGTTGGTCACGCACAGCTTCTTGCCCTCGGGGTCGTAGTAGCCGAGGCTGGCGAATTCCGGCGTGCGGTCCAGCGCCTTCTTGAGCACCGCGTCGCAGTTCGGCCCGCCGCCGTTGCGGATCACCCTCTCCTTGCCGAGCTGTTGCAGGGTCTTCTGCGCGTCGTCGAAGAACTTGCTCTCGTAGGTGGCCGTCAGGGTGGCGAACTGACGCACCTGCAGCTTGGCGCGCGCGGTCTGCTCGAGATAGGAATCCCAGGCGAGGTAGAGGCTGACGATGGTCGGCGGCAGCACCAGCAGGGTGAAGACGAGCGCCAGCCGGCCCGACAGCGTGTCGGCGATGAAGCGCAGGCCGCGGCCGGCCCGCGCCGCCGCTTTGTCCCCCGGGTGCAAGCCGGCTCCCGACCCTAGCTCGCCGCCGCCACGGGCGCCGCCGGATGCAGCAGCAGCGCCTGGCTGAGCGTCACCTGCAGCTCCTCGGCGTCGAACGGCTTGGTGATCAGATAGGTGGGCTCGCGGCGCTCGCCGGTGAGCAACCGCTCTGGGAAGGCGGTGACGAAGATCACCGGCACGTCCATGGCCTCGAGGATCTCGTGCACCGCGTCGATGCCGGAACTGCCGTCGCGCAGCTGGATGTCGGCCAGCACGACGCCGGGCGCGCGGGCGCGGGCCATCTCGACCGCGCGGTCCTTGGTGTCGGCGATGCCGACCACGCCGTGGCCCATCGAGGCGACGATGCTGGCCAGGTCGAAGGCGATCACCGGCTCGTCCTCGATCACCAGCACCTGCGTGCGGGTCTGCGCATTCAGGTCTTCGCGCGCCCGGGCCAGGTGGTGCTCGATCTCGCTGCGCGTCAGCTCGAGGATCTGCGCCACGTCGTCCAGCGTGAAGTCGCACAGCGTGGTGAGCAGCAGCACCTCACGCTCGTGCGCGGGCAGGGCGCGGATATGCCGCTCGAGCTTCTCGGCCCCCGAGCTGCCCTCGATCGGGTCACTGCCCAGGGGCGCGAGCACCCTGTTCCACAGCGCGTGGAAGATGCGGTAGAGCCCGACCCGGATATCCTCGTCCGCCTCGATCAGCGAGACATCGGCCAGCAGCGACTCGAGACACGCCTCGACATACCGGTCGCCGCGCTCCTGCGAGCCGGTGAGGCAGCGGGCATAGCGCCTGAGCGACGGCAGGTGGCGGACGATCTCGCATTGTGCACTCGACATGGTGTTGCGCCTCCGTTGGATGTTATCGCTTCCTGCCCGTGTCTGGAGAGGTCCGGCCCACCGCCCGGTCGCGGCAGGGGACGGCCTCGACACTGTTTTCCTCGTTGGAGTCGATGTCGCCGTCGGCGCCGTTCGCGCTGCGCAGCTTGGCTTCCAGCCGCTTGGCAAGGTCGGCAATGCCCGGCGGCAGCTCTTTGTCCGCGGTCTCGTCGTAAAGCGACTCGAGCTCTCGCCGCAGCCAGGCGTCGAGCGCCTTCGTCGAATCCGGCCGGCCGGCCGGCTCTTCGTGCGTGGTGATTTCTTCCAGTGTCTTGTGACTCATGACGGCCGCCCTCGCCGGCACTTCAACACACTCGTCTACGAACGCACCCGCTGCGGCGCCCTTCGCGCCGGCACGCCATGCCGAAAGGCGGCAGGTTCGACCGCATGCGACACACTAACTGCATTCGGCAGCATTTTATTCCAGATCGGCGATAAAATCACCGTGCCGGGCACCGTGCCCCGCCGTGCGGCGCCGGTCGGACGCGCCGAAGGGAGATAGAATATACAAGGATTTCAGATGTTTGAGCCTCCTGGCCGCGGCGCTTCCTCGGCCCGGGGCGCGGCGCCGTGCGAGCCGGGAGTACGACGGCAGCGCGCGCCGCCCGAGGGTTGCGAAGAAACGGGCGTACCCTTGCATCGTTAAGGGGACAGGAAATTGCGCAGACCGGAGGCGGCGTCAGCGCCCGGCGGGCGCGGTCAGGAGAGCCGGGCACGCCGTCGCCAAGCGCCCGGGGCCGAGAGCGGCGAGAGAGGTTGATGTTCAGCGCAGCCGACACGGCCGCAAGGCTGAAGGCGACGATCACGGCCGTGGCCGGCGGGGCCGTGGGCCTGCGCGCGGTTTTCATGCTGGGCGCCGTTCTCGCGCTCGACGCGGCCGACAAGGGCGCCGTCTCGGCCGTCTCGGGGCAGATCAAGGCGGCGTTCGACATCAGCAACACCGGGGTAGGCCTGGTCCTGGCGGTGGTCTCGTTCGTCGGTGCCGCCGGCGCGCTGCCCATGGGCATCCTGGCCGACCGGACGCACCGCAAGACGATCCTGATGGTCGCGATCGCCACCTGGTCGGGCGCCACCGTGCTGAGCGGCGCCAGCTCCTCACTGGCCTATCTCCTCGGCGTGCGGGTACTGCTTGGGGTGGCGACCGCGGCCGCCTGGCCCTGCGTGGTGTCGCTGATCGGGGACTTCTTCCCGGCGCAGGAGCGAGCGCGCATCTATGGCCTGATCGCGGCGGGCGAGCTGGCCGGGGCGGGGATCGGCTTCTTCGTCTCGGCCGAGGTCTCGACTTTTGTCGGCTGGCGCGGGGCGCTCTATGCCATGGGCGCGGCGCCGCTGCCGCTGGTCTGGGCGATCTGGCGCTACCTGCCCGAGCCCCGGCGCGGCAGCCAGAACCTGCTTCTGTCCCACGGGCCGGGGCGGCAGCCGGCGAAAGGCGACGGCGCGGCGCGCGAGGCGGTGCGCCGCATGCACGTCGAGCCGCGCGCGGCGCTGGTGCTGCAGCGGGACCCGACGCGGCTGAGCTGGCACCGAACGATCGGCTACCTCGTGCGGCTGCCGACCTACCCGCTGCTGGTGCTGGCCTCGGCGCTGGCCTATTTCTTCTTCGCCGGGATCCGGGCCTTCGTGATGATCTATCTGACCGGGCATCTCGGGCTGTCGCGCGGCGCCGTCAGCTGGATGATGGTGGTGATCGGGGGCGGGGCGCTGGCGGGCGCGGTCGGCGGCGGGCGGCTGTCGCAGCGGCTGATGGGACGTGGCCCGGTGGTGGCCCGCATTTTCCTGCCTGCCGCGCTGCTGGCGCTCTCGGTGCCACTGCTGGCCGTTGGCCTTTGGACGGCGAGCGCATGGCTGGCGCTGCTGCTGATCACCGCGGGCAGCGCCGCCATGACCGCCTCGATCGGACCGGTCGACGCGGCGCGCCAGGACATCGTGCACCCGCGGCTGTGGGGCCGCGCCGAGGCGGGGCGGATGGTCCTGCGGGCCAGCTTCGAGGGTGTCGCTCCGCTGGTCTTCGGGGCGCTGTCGGGCGTGCTCGCCGGGGGCGGCATGCGTGGCCTGATGTGGACCTTCCTGGCCATGCTGGCTTCTCTGGTCGGCGCCTCGGCGCTGGCTCTGCCGGCCAGCCGCACATATCTGCGCGATGTGGCGACCGTGACCGCCTCAACCGACGCCATCTCCGGCGAAGGGAAGAGGGTCAGCGGCCGGCGCCGAAGCTGAGAGGGCCGAAATCCACCAGCCCTGCGGCGCAAGCGGACCCTGCGCGGAGCGGGGCGAACCGCCGGCGCCGGCACGGCATCGAGCCGGTCCGACCGGGCGGATCGCGCAGCGGCCCAGTGAGGCCGGCACCGGGCGGCGGGGCCGGCAAGGGGCGTGGCGGCCGGTGCCGCGCTCCCCCAAGCCGGCGGCCGGTTGCATCCGACGGCGCGCCCGGGAGCGTATCGCGCTCACACCGTCGCCGGCAGGGTGTCGAGTCGGGGCTGTTCGTTGCGCGCGTCCCGGACGGCCCCCTCGATCACGGTGGCGCGGCGCGGGCGGCCGAGCACCAGGACCTCGAGCTCGGTGCCCGGCGCGGTCAGCGCCGGCCGCAGATAGGCCCAGGCGAGGCAGGCGCCGATGCCGTAGCCGAAGCCGGCCGAGGTGATCGCTCCCACGCTGACGCCGCCCTTCCAGACGGATTCGGAGCCGAGCGGGTCCGCTGCGGGCGCGTCGGCGGGTTCTTCGAGCCGCAGCAGCGTCAGCGCCCAGCGGCTCGGCCCGGCAAGCGAGGCCTGCGCGCCCTGGAAGCCGCCGCCGCGCGCAAAGCGCGTCAGCCCGGCCTCGGCGAGCGTCACCTCGGGGGTGATCTCGTGGCCGGACTTGTAGGCCTTCTCCATGCGCATGGCGTTGAGCGCCGCGGCGCCCACATGGACGAGGCCGAGCGGCTCGCCGGCGGCGACCAGCGCGTCATAGACCGCGCGCATGCCGGCTATGGGCACGTGCAGCTCCCAGCCGAGCTCGCCCGTGTAGCTGACGCGCATGGCGCGCACGTCGGCGATGCCGGCAATGGCGATGTGCCGCGCCGACAACCAGCGGAAGGCGGCATTGTCGAGCGGCGCCCGCGTGCAGCGCGCGAGCATCTCGCGCGAACGCGGGCCGGCCAGCATGATGACGCCGCGCGCCTCGGAGACGTTGTCGAGGCCGACGCGCTCGCCCCCGGCGCGCTGCTCCTCGAGCCAGCCGAGGAGCGCGGCCTCCTTCGCCGCGGCGTAGACGAGGTAGAAGCGATCCTCGGCGAGTCTCGCGACGGTCGCCTCGCCCTCGACCCGGCCGTTTGGATTGACGAGGTAGGTCAGCGTCACCGAGCCGACCTGCCGCAGCAGCCGGTTCGAGGAGACGCGCTCGAGAAACGCGGTTGCATCGGGCCCGTGCAGCTCGAGCTTGGCGAAGGCGGTGAGGTCGGCGATGCCTGCGGCGGAGCGCAGGCCGTTGACCTCGGCGCCGACCACGTCGTGCAGCGCCGAGCGGCGGAAGCTGTGGATGTGCGCCCGGGCCATGCCGTCGCGGGCGTACCAGTAGGGCCGCTCCCAGCCATAGACCTCCTGGTAGACCGCCCCCCTTGATCTCAGAGCCTCGTAGAGCGGCGAGGTCTTGGAATGCGATGGCCGGCAGGCGGGGCGGTCAAGGTGGGGGAAGGGGATCTCGTGGCGCAGGAGATAGTCCTCCTTCGCCTTCTCGATCCGGTAGGTCTCGTCGATCCTGGCGCCGAAGCGGCGCGGATCGAAGGACGCCATGTTGATGTCGGCCGCGCCGTGCACCATCCACTGGGCGAGGTAGCGGCCGGCGCCCGGCCCCCAGGCGATGCCGACCTGGCTGCCGCAGCAGAGCCAGAAGTTGCGCACCCCCGAGGGCCCCAGCATCATGTTGCCGTCGGGCGGATGCGTGATCGCGCCGTGCACGACGCGCCTGATGCCCCGCTCGGCCAGCACGGGCATGCGCTCGAGCGCGTTCTTAAGCCAGGGCATGATGCGGTCGTAATCGGGCTCGAAGAGCTCGCTCTCCGCCTCCCACGGCGTGCCGTCGTCCCACACGGTGGTGGCGTTCGCCTTCTCGTAGATGCCGATCAGCCCGGACTTCTGCTCCATGCGGATATAGCCCGACACCTCGCGGTCATCGCGCACGACCGGCAGCTCCGCGCCCAGCTCCATGAACTCCGGCACCGGTTCTGTGATCAGGTAGTGGTGCAAGAGGTTCGCGATGGGCAGGTCCAGGCCGACCCACTTGCCGATCTGGCGCACATAGGTGCCGCCGGCGTTGACCACGATCTCGGCCCGGATGTCGCCCTGCTCGGTGTGCACGAGCCATTCCCCCGAAGCGGTCTGCGCGAGGCCGGTTGCCCGGTTGCGGCGGATGACCGCCGCGCCCATCCGGCGCGCGCCGGCAGCCATGGCCAAGGTAACGCCCGCCGGATCGACATGGCCGTCGTGGGGCGTGTGCAGGGCCGCCTTGACGCCGTCGAGATTGTAGAAGGGGTGCAGCGCGCGGATCCGCTCGGGCCCGACGATCTCCATCGTGTGGCCGAGGCCCCGGCCGACCGAGAGCGTGTAGCCGAGCCAGTCGAGCTCCGCCTCGGTGTAGGCGACGCGCAGCGAGCCGCAGCCGTGCCAGTTGGCGCTCTGGCCCGTCTCGGCCTCGAGCCGCGCATAGAGCTGCGTGCCGTAGGCCGCCATCCTGGCCAGCCCGTAGTGGCTCACCGAGTGGGTGATCTGGCCGGCCGCGTGCCAGGTCGAGCCCGAGGTCAGCTCCGCCTTCTCCAAGAGGATCAGGTCGGTCCAGCCCTCCTTCGCCAGATGATAGGCGAGCGCGCAGCCCATGACGCCGCCACCGATGATCACGACCCTGGCCTGGTCCCGCAAGCGGCTATCCTTTCAGCGCGTAGGTCTCGACCGCGATGTCCCCGCTCCAGCGCCAGGCGGCGAGCACGGGCTCGGCCGATGTGGTGCTGGCATGGGGTATGCCCGAGGGATGGAAGATGTAGCTTCCGGGCCGGCGTGGCGCGGCGGGTGCGCCGGCGGACTGCCACGCGGCCGTCCCGGCGATGACAAAGAAGGTTTCCTCGGCGGCGTGCGTGCGGGTGGGGTAGTGCAGCCCCGGGCCCTGCACGAACAGGCCGACGCGCACCGATTGGTTGGGAATCATGCCGTCGGGGCCGATCAGCTCGGCCGTGGCCATGGCGAGCCCGATCTCCGGCCGGATGCGGCCGTCCGCAAGGCCGAAATGATGCCAGGTGATCAGGTCGGCCGCATCGCGCCCTGCGCCGATCACGGAATGGGCGGTTGCCAGCGCGAACGCCCGCGTCATGACGTTGTCGATCGCAAGGGCGGTCCCGGGCGGCGGCAAGGGTTGCCCGAGCGAGGCACGCAGCGCCGCGGCGGCTTCGCTGCCGCCCGGGCGGCCCTCGGCCTCATAGATCGTGGCCAAAGCGTGGAGCAGCGCGTCGAAGCGGTGCTGGGCGCTCAGCTGTGCAATCTCGGCAACGGCCATGGCGCGATTCCACTTGCGGGGCGACAGCGTCAAGGCTATCTGTGATACAAATGAACCAAAGTCAATTAGAATGTGACATGCGGCACAACGAGCAACGAAGCGCCGCGGAGGTGGTCAAGGCGCTGACCGCCGAATTCGATGCCCTCTCGCCGCAGCTCCAGCGCGCGGCGCGCTTCATCATCGACCACCCGCGCGAGGTGGGCGTGCAGTCGATGCGCGCCTTGGCGGCAAAAATCGAGGTGCATCCGAACACGCTGATGCGCCTGGCCCAGACCATCGGCTTCGACGGCTACGACGCCATGCGCGAGCGGTTTCGGGATTTCATGGTGGCCGGGGGGCTGGGCAGCTTCCGCGACCGGGCGAAATGGCTGCAGGAGATGGAGGCGCGCGGCGGCACCGCGGAGGTGATCGCCGAGATGGCCGGGGCCACCGGGCAGAACCTCGAGGCGATGTGGCGCCGGCAGGACACCCGGGCGCTCGATGCGGTCGCGGACGCGATCATCGACGCGCCCCGGGTCTTCGTTTTGGGCATGGGCTCGGCCTACTGCCTGGCGCAGCAGTTCTGGTACGTCGCGCGCATGGCCTTCGAGCACATCGTGCCGATCCCGCGCCACGGCAGCCAGCCGATCGACGACCTGGCCTGGGTCCGGCCCGAGGATGTGCTGGTGGCGCTGACCTTCCAGCCCTACCGGGCCGAGACGATGCAAGCCGTGCGCCGGGCACGCGAGATCGGAACGACGATTGTCGGGGTGACCGACAGCCTCACCTCGCCGCTAGCGAAGCACTCGGACCACCTGCTGGTCTCGCCGACCCACACGCCGCAGTTCTTCCAGAGCCAGGCCGCGGTGACGGCGCTCCTGGAGGGGCTGATCGCGGTCATGGTGGCGCGCGCGGGCGAGGAGGCCGCGGCACGGGTCGAGGCCTTCCACGACGAGAGACTGGCGGCGGGGCTCTACGAGGAGCCGGCACCGCTGGTGCAACGTGGCTGACGGAGCCGCCCCGTGAACGCGCCCATAGACGCACCCGCCCCGGCCGTGGCGCTGCCCGCGCGCTATTACACCGATCCCGGGATCTTCGCGCAGGCCCGCGAGCGCATCCTGCTGCGCTCGTGGCACTATGTCTGCCACGCGACCAGCGTGCCCGAGCCGGGTGACTACTACGCCTTCACCCTGCTCGACCAGGACCTGTTCGTGGCGCGCGGGCGGGACGGGGCGCTGCGGTGCTTCTACAATGTCTGCCAGCACCGCGGCCACAGCCTCGTCGAGGGAACGGGCCGCACCCGCGTCCTGGTCTGCCCCTACCACGCCTGGAGCTACGAGCTCGACGGCCGGCTGCGCGCCGCGCCGGGCTCCAGGGACACGCCGGGCTTCGAGCGGACCAAGATCTGCCTGACTGGGGTCCTGCTCGAGGTCTTCCTCGGCTTCGTGTTCGTCAATCTCGACGCCGGCGCCGCGCCGATGTCCGCGTGCTATCCCGGGGTCGCCGAGGCGGCGCGGGCGCTGTGCCCGGACATCGAGGCCCGGGCCTTCGCCCACGAGCACACCGCGCACGAATTCTGCAACTGGCTGGTGGCGGTCGAGAACTACAACGAGTGCTACCACTGCGGCCATGTGCACAAGGCCTTCTCAAGCGGCGTGATCGACCCGGACACCTATGACATCCAGCCCTTCGGTGAGGGCCGCGTACTGCATCACACCGCCAGGCCCGCGGGCCGTCAGGGCAAGTGGTACGACACCTCCGGCTCGGACTATGGCAGCTTCTACCTGTTCCCGGCCTTCAGCCTGCAGATCTATCCGGGCGGGCTCGTAAACAGCTACTGCTGGCGGCCGCTTTGCCACGACGACACGGTCGTCCACCGCGGCTGGTTCAGCCGCGACGGCGTGGTCGACGACCGGTTGCAGGCGGTGATCGAGCGCGACCGCGACACCACCTTCGCCGAGGACCTGAAGCTGGTGCGCAACGTGCAGCGCGGCCTCGGCTCGCGCGGCTACCGGCCGGGCCCGCTGGTGATCTCGCCGGCCTGCGGCATCAACTCGGAGCACGCCATCGTCGCGTTGCACGGCTGGGTGCGCGGGGCGCTGGCGTGAGCGGGACCATGCGTGCCCTCGACGCCAGCCGCCGGGCGATGAAGGACCAATCCCTGCTCGGACTTGACGTATAGACAGGGAAAATCGGGGGAACGGGTGACGCCCGATTTTCCGGTCGTGTGCCGACATGGCACTGACACGGCTTGGGGCGAGCCGAGTCTAAGCACCGTTCCAACGCATCGATAAGGTTGGTACCGCCTTCTGGATTCGAACCAGAGACCCCCAGATCCACAATCTGGTGCTCTAACCAGCTGAGCTAAGGCGGCTCTCGGGCGCGCCGCGGCAGTGTGCGGCCCGCTTGGGGCGTGATCTACCGTCGGGCGCGGCGCTTTTCAAGCTTCGGATGGTCGGATTCGGTCGCCCAGGGGTCATCTGGGCTGGAACGGCGCCCCGCTTTGCATAGTATCGGAGGGCTTGAGGCTGTCCGGTCTCGGGGAGGGGAAGCATGGTCGCGGAGGACAAGGCGGGGCTCGCACCGGCGATGCAAGGCTCCGCCCCGGCGACGCCGGTGGCGACCCTCCCGCGTGCCGTCCTGTGAGAGCCGCCGAGCAGAGCGGTCCGGAGCGGGTCAGCCCCGTTGCGATGGCCGCGCTCGACGTCGCCGGGCAGATCCGCGAGCGCAGCCCGGCCGATCTCGCCATCTTCGGCGAGGGGGCCGCGCGGCTGGTCGAGCGCTTCGTGCAGCGCGACCGCGGGCAGGCGCTGCTGGCCCGCGCCGCGACCGACGGCAGCGCCGAGGGCACCGCCTGGCTCGTCACCGGCGCCGGCCAGGGACGCTTTCGCGTCAGTCTGTGGCGCCAGCGCGGCGGCGAGCGGATCCGCATCCTCGCCGCCTTCTCGTCGTGCGAGGCGGCCGGGGAGGAGGCGGCGCCGGGGCTTTCGGAGCGTGTCCGCGAGGCGCTGCTCCGCTTTGGCTATGACATGCGCTCGCCGCTGGCTGCGGTGATGGGCTTTGCCGAGACCATCCGCGGCGCGGCGGATCGGCTGAAACCGGCCGAGGCGGCGGGCTATGCCTCCGACATCGTCGCCGCGGCCTGGCGCCTGGCGCGCGTCGCCGAGGACCTGGAAGCGGCCGGCGCGACGGGCGAGCCGGGGCCAGCGGTGGCCGCGGGCGAGGTGGATATTGCCCGGCTCATGCGCCGGGTGGTCCGGCTGGCCACGCCGACGGCGGACTTGGCCGGCGTGACGCTCGACACCGGCGGTTTGCCAGGGCGCGGCGAGGGTCCGGTGGTGCTGGGCGACGAGCGGACATTGTGGAGCGTGCTGGATGCCCTGGTCGACAATGCCCTGCGCCACGCCGGGCGCGGCGCCGAGGTAAGGGTGGCGCTGCGCGCGCCGGGCCGCGGGCAGGGGCTGGTGCTGGAGCTGGCCGACAATGGCCCCGGGCTGGAGGCGGATGCGCTGGCCCGGCTCCTCGACGGCAAGGGGATCGGAGGCGGCATCGCGCTTGCGCGCAGCCTGGCGCAGGTTAGCGGGGCCGAGCTCGAGTTCGAGACGGCGCCCGGCGAGGGGCTGATCGCGCGGCTGTCGTTTCCCGCGGCGCGCTGCCTCGATCCGGTCTGACCGAGGGAGGCGGGGATGACGCAACTGGCGCGGCGCGACTGGGTGCCCGACGAATGCGAAGCTTACGTGCAACGGCTCGCCGCGGAGGCGGCCGCGGCCGCGACGCAAGAGGTGGCGGCCCGCATTGCCGGCCTGATCGAGCGCAACCGGGAGATCCACGAGCGCGACTGCGTGAACCTCAACCCGGCGACCAACGTGATGAACCCCCGCGCCGAGGCGGCGTTGGCAGCGGGTCTTGGCGTGCGGCCCTCGCTCGGCTACCCGGGCGACAAGTACGAGACGGGCCTCGAGGCCATCGAGCAGATCGAGGTGATCGCCGCCGAGCTGGCGGCCGAGGCCTTCGGCGCCCGCTTCGCCGAGGTGCGGGTTCCTTCGGGCGCGATGGCCAACCTCTATGCCTTCATGGCCTGCTGCCGCCCGAGCGACGCGGTGATCGTTCCGCCCGCCGCGATCGGCGGGCACGTCACGCACCACGCGGCCGGGGCCGCGGGGCTTTACGGCCTGACGATCCACGCCGCGCCGGTGGCAGAAGACGGCTATACGGTGGATGTGGCGGGCCTGCAGCGGCTGGCGGTGGAGGTACGGCCCAGCCTGATCAGCCTCGGCGGCAGCCTGAACCTGCTGCCGCATCCGGTGACCGAGGTGCGCGCGATCGCGGACGACGTGGGCGCCAGGGTGTTGTTCGACGCCGCGCATCTGTGCGGCATGATCGCCGGCCGGGCCTGGCCGAACCCGCTTGCCGACGGTGCCCATCTGATGACCATGAGCACCTACAAGAGCCTCGGCGGGCCGGCCGGCGGGCTGGTGGTGACCAACGATGCCGGGTTGGCCGAGCGGCTCGATCGCATCGCCTTCCCGGGACTGACGGCGAACTTCGACGCCGGGCGGGTGGCGGCGCTGGCGCTGGCGCTTCTGGACTGGCGCGCGCATGGCGCGGCCTATGCGGCGGAGATGGTGGCGACCGCCTCGGCGCTGGCCGAGGCGCTGGAGGCCGAGGGCCTGCCGGTCTTCCGCGCCGGGGGCGTGGCCACGGCCTCGCACCAGTTCGCCATCGAGGCGGCGCGCTGGGGCGGAGGCCAGCGCATGGCCAGGCAGCTTCGGCGGGCGAACATCCTGGCCTGCGGCATCGGCTTGCCCGCCGCGCCGGTCGCAGGCGACATGAACGGGCTCAGACTCGGCACGCCCGAAATCGTGCGGCGCGGCATGACGGCGGCCGAGATGGGCGAGCTGGCGGGGCTGATCGCTCGCGCGCTGGGGCCCGATCCCGAAACGCTGGCGGCCGCGGTCACCGCCTTCAGGCAGCGCTTCACCGGGCTGCGGTTCGTCGCCTGATGCGGCCTCCGGCTGCTGCTTCGCCCTCCGGGCGGCAAGTCGGCGGCGCTGTCACTCGGACGTCAGTGTCATCGGCGCCGGGGCCCGGCCGGGCCCAGAAGTGCTCTGCTCGACGGTGCTCGGGTCGACGGTGCCGGCGACGCCGGGAGCAAGCGGCCGGCCGGCACTGTTGCCCGGGGGGGCCGGGCGCACGCGCGGGGCGATCATGCCCTGCCAGAAGCGGTGCGCGACGATCAGCGACGGAGTGGCGACGAGCGCCCCCAGCGCGCCCCACATCCAGGCGCCGAACGCCAGCGCGAGAAAGACCGAGAGCGAGCCGACACGCAGGTGCCGGCCCACCACCATGGGCGTGACAATCTCGCCCTCGACCACGTTGAGCGCCACCAGCGCCACAACTGGAAAAAACGCCTCGACCACGCCGGAAAAGCTCACCAGCCCGACCGCGAAGACGATGATGTTCGAAATGAACGGCCCGATATAGGGCATGAAGTTCAAGACCGCGACCATCGCGCCCCACAGCGTCGGGTTCGGCAGGCCGAGCAGACGGAAGGCGATTCCGGCGGCGATGCCGAGGGCCGCGTTGATGATCGCGATGGTCAAGAGGTAGCGGCTGACGCTGAGCCGCATGTCGCGGATCGCGCGGCTGAGCCGCAGCCGGGTGCGCGAGTCGGGGCACAGCCTCAGGACACCGCGCCGCAGGGCTTCGCGCTCGGCCAACAGGAAGAAGCACAGGAATCCGACATAAAGGAAGGTCAGCACCGCCTGCGGTGTGGCGAGCAGGACGTCGGTGGCCATCTTCTGGCCCGACTTCATCACCGCGTTGGCCGGCGAATCCGGGCCGGCGAGCTTGCCGGCGGCCCCGAGGTCGGCGGTATTGACCGCCTGCTCGATCTCGCGCTCGAAATGGCGCAGCTGCCACTCGATCGAGCGGAACACCGCGGGCGCGCGCAGACGCCACTCCTCGGCCGAGGGCAGCAGCAGGTAGATGCCGCCCGCCACGACCAGCACGCACAGCCCGACCACCGCGGCGGCGGACAGCGACGAGGGGATGCCGAGCCGCTCGACGGACGCGACCAGGGGGGCGAGGGTGAGGGCCACCAGACAGGCCAGCACAGTCGGAGCGACAATGATGCCGGCGACCCTGGCGGCGGACAGGACCGCCACCACGGCGAGAGCGGCGACGCTCCAGGCGATGATCCGCAACGTCGTCTCGCGGCTTTGACCGGGCGTCGGTCCTGGACCGGGGCCCGGACCGGGCCCCGAGGTTCGGCTGCTCATGCGCTGCTCCTTGTCTCGGCCTGACGCCGGCCCCGCGCGTGCAATGGCTCAAGAGATGATGATCCTCAAACGCACGGGCCGCTGCCGCGGTTCCCGCCATGGCCGCGGCGAGCCGGCGCGGAACCGCCCGGTCCGGCGCACGTTGACCCTGGCATGGCGCGTGCAATCGCATTCCTGGAAACCGAGACGGGCGCGTCGGCGATCGACTGGACGTTCCTCTCGGTCGGCCTGCTCGCGCTCGGCATCACCATTGGCTCCAACCTCTACGCCGCCGCAATGCAGCTGGCCGGCTGAGGGCGCGCATCGCGCGGGCCGCCGATCGGTAGATGCCGGGCGCGAGCAGCGATGCCGGACGGCCCGCGCCTTCTGCGACACGATGGTGAACCGATGGGCAGGCATCGGCGTTTGAAGCTTCGGACCAACACCGGACCGGAGGACCGAACCGATGCTGACCTGGGCCCTGATCTTCCTTGGGGTCGCGTTCATCGCGGCCATCTTCGGGTTCACCGGGATCGCCGCCACCTCGGCGGGCATCGCGCGCTTTCTCTTCGTGCTTTTCCTCGTGCTTTTCCTTGTCACGCTGGTTGCAAACGCCTCCGAGCCCGCGATCGGCCTCGCCGCGCCGTAACGGCGGCGGGGCCGAGCAGGCGCATGGGGCCGGCGCGGCGCGCTACTTCGTCACCTGCGGCTTGGTCCACACGCCGCCGATGCCCTGGCCGGGATTCTCCGGCCTCGCGGCGAACGGGTTTTTGGCGAGGCAGGCAATCCGCTCCCCGCCGGATTGTCTGAAGCCGGCGTCTTGCCTGGGCCGCGAGGCCGTTTCGCGGATTGATGCAGCTCACGCCGGCTCGGGGACGGACGACCTGACGCGCCGTTGGCCCTCGCGCCAGCCCGCGGCCGGGGCGTGAGGTTTTGTCGCAGCCTGGCGGGTTGTTTTCCGCGGCGACTCGTATCTGAACTGAGCCGGTCCGCTTTGGGCGGCACCGGCGCGCGCGCCTTTCGCCGAAGCGGACGAAGCGGACGACTGCTTTTTGGGCTCCGAACATGGCCTGACCCGGAATGAAAATCGAGCTGGCGCCGCCGACCGGCCCTTGCAGCTTGCTTGCCTGCGAACGGGGGCTCGGCCCGGCGACCGGCCTTGACCGGCAGGCCGGTGCGAGTAAACGAAAGGTCCCGACAGGCATTCGACGCAACAAGCCCCGCGCGGAGAGCAACTGTCATGCCACTCTTGGAAGCAACGGATCTGACCCGGCGGTTCGGCGACATAATCGCCGTGGAGGCGGTCGACCTCACCGTCGACAGGGGCGAGGTCGTCGGGTTTCTCGGCCCGAACGGGGCCGGCAAGACCACGACCATGCGCATGATCGCCGGGTTCCTCGACCCCGACCGGGGTCAGATCCGGGTCTGCGGGCACGATGTCCTTGCCGCGCCCATCGCCGCCAAGCGCAGCCTCGGCTACCTGCCCGAAGGCGCGCCCGCCTATCCGGAGATGCTGGTGGCGGACTTCCTGCACTTCGTCGGTCGCGCGCGCGGGCTGGGCGGGCGAGGCCTCGAGGCGCGGCTTGCCGACATGGTCGACATGGTCGGGCTCAAGGAGGTCTGGAACCGGCCCGTGGAGGCGCTGTCCAAGGGCTTTCGGCGGCGGGTGGCGATCGCGCAGGCGCTGGTGCACGACCCCGATGTCCTGATCCTCGACGAGCCGACGGACGGGCTCGATCCCAACCAGAAGCACGACATGCGCGAGCTGATCCGCCGCATCGCGCCGAAAAAGGCGATCGTGGTCTCCACCCACATTCTCGAGGAGGTCGAGGCCGTGTGCAGCCGCGCCGTGATCATCGCCGGCGGCCGCGTCGTCGCCGATGCCACGCCCGAGGAGCTGGTCGGCCGCGCGGCAGCGGTGAACGCGATCCGCGTGACGGTGGCGGTGACCGATGCCGAGACCGCCCGCGCGCGCATCGCGCCGGTGCCGGGCGTGGAGAACATCGAGCTGACCGGCACCGCGAACGGCGGAGCGCGGTTCGTGGTGCGCACGGCCGATGGCACCGCGGGGCCTTCCCGGCTCGCCGCCGCGCTGACCGAGGCGGGGGTCGCGATCGAGGAGATCGGGCCGTGCCGGCCGCGGCTCGAAGACGTCTTCCGCGAGATCACGCGGGGGCGCGGGACCTGACCCTCAGACAGGAGAACGCCATGGGTGCGTCGCTTCGCACGGTGACCGTCGTTTTCGGGCGCGAGTTCCGCGGCTATTTCGCCACGCCGCTGGCGGCGGTCTTTCTTGTCGTCTTCCTCGCGCTTGCCGGGGGCATGACCTTCTTCGTCGGCGGCTTCTTCGCGCGCGGGCAGGCGGATCTCGTCTCGTTCTTCAACTGGCACCCCTGGCTCTACCTGGTGCTGATGCCCGCGATCGGCATGCGGCTGTGGGCCGAGGAGCGGCGCAGCGGCACCATCGAACTGCT
Source organism: Thermohalobaculum sp. (assembly GCF_058622915.1). Lineage (NCBI taxonomy): Bacteria > Pseudomonadati > Pseudomonadota > Alphaproteobacteria > Rhodobacterales > Paracoccaceae > Thermohalobaculum > Thermohalobaculum sp. Next base: position 20,322 of record NZ_JBZSYN010000139.1, read on the forward strand.
GCTGACCCTGCCGGTCAGGACCTGGGAGCTTGTGGTGGCGAAGTTCCTCGCCGGCTGGGCGTTCACCGGCGTGGCGCTGATTCTGACGACGCCGCTGTGGGCGACGGTGAATTACCTGGGCAACCCGGACAACGGGGTGATCCTGGCGGGTTACCTGGGCAGCTTCCTGATGGCGGGTGCATTCCTCGCCATCGCCGCCTGCCTCTCGGCCCTGACCAAGAACCAGGTCATCGCCTTCATCACCGCGGCGGTGGTCGGCTTCGTGCTGGTCATGGCGGGCACCGAGCTGGTGCTCGGGGCGCTGCGCGACTGGGCGCCGGCCTGGGTGATGCAGATCGTGCAGTCGCTGTCCTTCGTGGACAATTTCCGCCGCCTCACGCGCGGCGTGATCGAGGCCCCGACGCTGGTGTTCTTCAGCTCGCTGATCGTGCTCGGGCTCTGGATCAACGTGCAGATCGTCGAACTCCGCAAGGCGAGGTGACGCAATGGCCGGGAAGAACCGCTCACGCCTGATCCCCTGGGCGATCGCGCTTTCCGTCGTCCTGTTCCTGGCGATCAATGTCGCTGCGGGCAACGTGCTCAGGGGCGATCGCGCGGACCTGACCCAAAACGGTCTCTACACCCTGTCCAACGGCACGCGGCATGTGCTGCAAAACCTCAAAGAGCCGCTGCATTTCCGCTTCTTCCTGTCCAAGAACCTGGTGAAAGAGGCGCCCCAGATCGCGGCCTATGCGGCGCGGGTCAAGACCATGCTCGAGACCTATGCCGAGCTGTCCAACGGCCACATCAAGCTCGACGTGATCGACCCCAAACCCTATTCGAACGAAGAGGACCATGCCGTGGGGCTGGGCATCGACCGCGTCCAGGTGCCCGGCGCCTCGGATGCGATGTTCTTCGGCCTGGCGGCGACCAATTCGACCGACGGGCTGAAGACCATCCCGATGTTCTCGCCCGACCGCGAGGCGTTCCTCGAGTACGACCTGACGCGCCTGGTCGTGCAGCTCGGCGATCGGGGCAAGCCGGGCGTGGCGCTGATCGACGGGCTCGGGCTCACGGGCAATCCGATGCAGCGCACGGGCCAGCAGCAGATCCTCACCCAGCTGCAGGACTTCTTCAACGTGCACGTTCTGGGCGGCGACATCGACTCCTTCCCCAAAGGCACCGATGCTCTGATGGTCGTGCACCCCAAGCACCTGTCCGACCGTACGCGCTATGCCATCGACCAGTGGGTGATGGCGGGCAAGCCGGCGATGATCTTCGTCGACCCCTATGCCGAGACCGCCCGCGGGCCGCGCGGGCAGATGCCGCACGATCCGTCCTCGGACCTGCCGCGCCTGTTCAAGGCCTGGGGCGTGGGCTTCAACCCCAAGAAGGCCGTGGCCGATCCCACCTACGGACTGGAAGCGCACCGTAAGATCGGCGGGCGCGAGGTGCAGGTGACCAACTACCCCTGGCTCGCCCTGGGGACGGACGCGATGAACCGCTCCGAGCCGTCGCTGGCCCAGCTCTCGACCATCATCGTCACCACGGCCGGCGCCTTCACCGCCGACAAGCCCGGCGTCAAGCTCGAGCCGTTGCTGACCGCCTCGCCGCAGGCCGGCCTGGTGGACGCAAGCGCGGCCGGCAGCCCGTTCGCCGACCCGCGCGCGCTGGTCGACAAGATCAAGCCGCCGAAGAAGCCGCTGGTGATCGCCGCGCGCCTGACAGGCAAGCTCCACTCCGCCTTCGCCGCGGGCAAGCCCGCCAAGTCCGAGGCCAAGGGCAAGACGCTTACCGTCTCCGCAGCGCCGGCGAACGTGATCCTCGTGGGTGACGCCGATATGCTGATGGACCGCGACTGGATCCAGCACCAGCAGATCTTCGGCCAGGACGTCGCGCGCGCCTTCGCGAACAACGGCGACTTCGTGCTGAACGCGGTCGAGCAGATGGCCGGCGGCCCGGCGCTGGCCGACCTGCGCGGCCGCGGCGTCTCGTGGCGCCCCTTCGACCGCATCGATCAGCTGAAGAAGAAGGCCCAGGAGAAGTATCTGGACCGCCAGCGCGCGCTGACCAAGCGCATCAGCGCGACCGAGAAGAAGCTCGAGAACCTCGACACCGGCCAGAAGGGCCAGGGCGAGCTCGTCGGGGCGGGGGCCAAGGGGGCGATCGATCAGTTGCGCGCGGACCTGCTCTCGGCGCGGGCCGAGCTGCGCCACGTGCATTACGAGCTGCGCCGCAATGTCGAGCAGTTGAAGACCTGGATCACCGCCGCGAATGTGGGCGTGGTGCCCGGAGTGGTCGCGATCTTCGCGCTCGGCGCCGCGTTCCGCCGGCCCAAGAGGCGGCTGCCGCGCCGGCGTGACAACGGCAAGTCCGAAGGAGGCACGAAATGACGCCAAGGTCGTTTTCCGTCCTTGCCGGGCTGACCGTGGTCGCCGTGGCGGCCGCGGTGGCAACCTCGGCGCCGCGTGGCGGCAGCGGCATCATGGCGGCGCAGGGCACGTCGCTGTTCCCCGACCTGCTCGGCCAGGCCAAGAAGATCGGGACCGTCCGGATCGAGCGCAGCGACGGCCAGACAACGCTGACCAGGACCGGCGACAAGTTCGTCGACGCCTCGGGCTACCCGGCGAAGACCGATGCTGTGCGCCGGCTGGTGCGCAGCCTCGCCGGCCTGACCATCGAGGAACGCAAGACCTCCGATCCCAAGCGCCATGCCGAGATCGGGCTGGCGGCACCCGATGCCAAGAAGGGCGCCGGCACGCGGGTGCTGCTCGAGGCCGCGGATCACAAGCAAATCGCCGGCGTGGTGGTCGGCGAGCGCAACTACACGGTCGGCGGCGTCAACGGCGGCGAATTCGTGCGTCGCGCGGGCGACAACCAGGCATGGCTGGTGCAGGGCGCGGTGAGCCTGCCCTCGACGCGCGCCGGCTGGTTCGACACCTCGCTGGCCGAGTTCAAGCCGACGCATATTTCGGCTGTGACCATTGACAACGCCAAGGGCTCGATCATGCTGGTGCGCGGAGACAAGGGGCTGAAGCTGGCCTCGGTGCCGCAGGGCGCCACACCCAACCAGGACAAGATCGACCGCATCGTGCAGGCGGTCGCAGCGCTGAGCTTCGACGACGTGCGCAAGCGCGCCGGCGACGTGCCTCCGACCGCGCCAACGATCACCATCGCGCTCGAGGACGGCTCGCGCGTCACGCTGAGCCGGCTGGGGAATGGCTCGGACCAGCATCCCTGGTACCGCGTCGAGACGGCGCCGCCGGTGGGCAAGGATCCGCTTCCCGCCGTCGCCACGCTGGCCAAGCGCGCGCACGGCTATGATTTCCAGCTGGGCAACTCGGTGACCGACGTGATCGGCTGGACCCCCGACGCGCTGGTCAAGCAGCCGCAAGGCTGACACCGCCGCAGCGAGCGAATATGCGGGCCGGGCGCCCCGCGGGCCGAGCCGGCCCCGATCACTGCATCGCGTACGCCGGCGTCGGTGCCCCAGGCTGACCACGTGCGCCCGCCGCGCCGGCACGCGATTCGACGAGCACGGCGCTTCCGCCGGCGAATGAAACATTACGAAACTGTGGCTTTTGGGCAAAGGCTTGGCAAACCTTGGGTGTCAGGGTCCGGTTTGCCAGGCTCCGCATCCGGTGGAGCCGGGAGCAAGGGCGGGGATGCAACGTGATCCGTCTTGACATCTTCCCGGCTCGGTCTGGCGCGACGCCTGGGCCGGCCGAGGCCCGGGTTCGCGCGGGACGCGGTCGCGCCGCCGCCGGGGGACGACCCGCTGGAGCGAAGACAGCCATGCCGGTTAAGACCGACCGACTGCGCGCGTCGATCGGCGGCGCACATGTCGTGCGCGCCGGCACCAGCCGGGTCGCCGGTCCTTTGGCCCGGTTCGCGGTCCGGCACAGGCCGGCCGCAAAATCGCAACGGGTCGTGCCGGTTGGCTCCGGGTTGCCTTTGCCGGTCGGGGCTGCGATGTTCTGGCGCCGGCGCCGGGGCTGATCGGCGATGCGGTCGCTTTCGGCATCGGGATCGGCGCGACGGCCTTCCGCCAAGAAGAGTCCGGGAAACGGCGTTCGCGACGAACGTAATGACGGTGGGCACGATAGATACCCAATATCTCGCGCATTTCCTCGATCCGTCGTCAAGCGGCTGGGTTGTGGCGCTCGCCATCATTCTGGCGACCTTCGTGCTCGAGGATGCCACGACGATCATGTGTGCCCTTGCGGCGGCCGACGGGCGCATCGACCCGGTGCTCGCCCTGTTCAGCCTTTTTGCCGGGATCGCGCTTGGCGACATGGGACTGTTCGCGATCGGCCGGCTGGCGGCGCGCCATCCCTGGGCGCGCAAGGTGATCGCCATGGAGAAGGTGCGGTCGGTGCAGTCGTGGATGCACAGCCAGCTCGTGTCGGCGGTGATTTCGACGCGCTTCTTGCCTGGCGCACGATTGCCCACATATACCGCATGCGGTTTCCTCGGCCTTTCCTTTCGCCGCTTCGCGCTCGCGGTCATCATAGGAACAGCGGTTTGGACGGTCTTCCTGTTCTCGTTGACGCTGGGTGTCGGCGGCGTGGTCATGACGCGGCTGGGCGCATGGCGCTGGCCGGTCGGGCTGGTTCTGGCAGTGTTAATTCTGGCCGTTGGTCGATATGTTGCGCGCAAGGCAAGCCGCGCCGGCAGTGGAGATAGACCCGGATGATGAGTGCCACGATCGAAGCCAAGCGGGATAAACCGGTGCTATGGCCTCTGGCCTGGCGCAGAGGCGAGCCGCCCGAGCGCGTGTTCTCGACCTTCGAGTTGTGGCCCGCATTCCTGTTCTATTCGCCGCTGGTGATCCACTGGATCGGCCAGGCCGTGCGCCATCGCAGCCTGACGCTGCCTGTTCTGGCCAATCCAGGCATGCAGGCGGGCGGGCTCGTCGGCGAATCGAAGTCCGAGATCCTCGCGCAGATGGGCTGCGAGGGCCGCAAGTGGGTGGCCCCCCATGCCACGATCACGGTCGGCCTGGCGGCGGGCACCCCGATGACCGATCTGGCCCAGGCGCAGGCCGCGCTCGAGACGGCCGAGATCGAGTACCCCTTCGTGGCGAAGCCGGATATCGGCTGCCGCGGATCGGGTGTGAGCATCATCGCCGGCCCGGACGAGTTTGCGAGCTATCTCGCCGCCTTCCCGCGCCGCCAGCGCGTGATCTTCCAGAAACTGGTCGATCGCGAAGGCGAGGCCGGCGTGTTCTACATGCGCCGACCCGGCGAGAGCACCGGCCGCATCGTGTCGCTCACCATCAAGATCTTTCCCAAGGTCATTGGCGACGGCAAGTCGACTCTGGAAGAGCTGATCATGGCGGACCATCGCGCGTGCCGGCTGAAGGACATCTTCCTGCGCCGGCATGCCGCCCACCGGGACCGGGTGCTTGCGCCCGGCGAGGTCTTCCGTCTCGTGTTCCGCGGCAACCACTGTCGCGGCGCCATCTTCCAGGACGGCAACGCGCATGTCACGCCGGCCATGACGGCGCGCTTCGATGCCATAGCGCGCGGCATGCCCGAGTTCTATTTCGGCCGCTTCGACGTGCGCTACGACTCGCTCGACGACCTCAAGCGCGGCGAGAACTTCACCGTGATCGAAGCGAACGGGGCCGGCAGCGAGGTCACCCATATCTGGGACCGCAAGACGCGACTTTTTGACGCATACCGGGCCCTGTTTAACCAGCAGCGCACGCTGTTCGAGTTCGGCGCCGCCAACCGCGCGCGCGGGTTCACCGGCATCGGGCCGCTGCACCTCCTGCGGCTGTGGCTGCGCGAGCGACGGCTGACCCGGCGCTACAAGGAGCCCGGTTGAGCCCGGTCGGCGCCGCGCCGGAAGCTGACCTCGACTTGCAGGCCCGGTCCCGCGTCCTCGACCTGAAGCGCGGCGTCGTGCAGGTCCGCGACCGCCTTGACCAGGCTGAGACCCAGGCCCGTGCCGGGTGAGGTGCGGCTGGTCTCCGGCCGGTAGAAACGGCGGAAGACCTTGTCGCGCTCGGCCCGGGGGATGCCCGGCCCATCATCCTCGATCCAGACCGCCACGCGCCCTTCGCGCGCCTCTGTCCCGAGGCGGATACGCGTTCCCGCCGGGCAGTGCCGGATCGCGTTCTCGATCAGGTTCGCCAGCATCTGGGTGATGAGCTCGCGGTCGCCCAGGATCGTGCTCGGCCCGGTCGCGTCGGGCGCCGGGGTCAGGGTCAGGCTCTGGCCGGCATCGTCGGCGACATCGCCGTAGACCTCGGTCAGGGCGAGGAGGACGTCATCGAGATCCACGGGCGCGAACCGGGCCTTGCGGGCCCCCGATTCGATCTGCGCGATGCGCAGCAGCGCCGCGAAGGTGCGGTTGATTTCATCCGCCTCGGCGGCGGTGGCCTCGAGATCGGTCGCCGCCAGTGTCCCGCGCTGCTGCTTCTCCAGCGCCTCCTCGACCGTGATCTTGAGCCGGTTGAGCGGCGTCTTGAGCTGGTGCGCGATGTCGGCGCTGACCTGGCGCATCCCCTCGATCGTGCGTGACAGCCGGTCGAGCGCGTCGTTGATGTCGCGCGCGAGCATGTCGATGTCGTCGCCCTTGCCCAGCAGGGGCACGCGCGCATCCAGCTCGCCATGCGAGACGCGCACCATGGTCGCGAGCAGCGCGTCGAAGCGCCGCCGCGCCCTCGACGCGATGATCGTTCCGCCCAGCACGGCGGCGATGACGACGAAGATCGAGGCCCAGCCGAAGCTGGCCAGCATGATCTCCTCGAGGCTGTCGATCTCCTGGCGGCTGCGGCCAACCACGACCCGGTTGCCGTCGACTGCACCGGAATAGAGCAGGAAGCGCAGGTCCGGATCGAGGCCAACGCGCGCGCCCGAGATCTCGGACCAGCCCTCGGCGACGGGGATCGGCGGCATGTTGCCCGCCAGCGCCTTGCCCGCGGCCGAGACCACGAGGAACAGCCGCTGATGGCCGCGCGTGGTGCGGACATTGGTCGCCACGGTGTCGAGCAGGTCGGTCATGTCGTGGTCGCCGTAGGCGGCCGCGATGACCTGGAAGGTCGAGCGGATCGTCTGGCGCTGGCGCTGCTGAAGCTCCCACTTGGCGAGCTGGTAGACGGTGAAGCCGGTGACCAGGAACGCCGCGACGAACAGGGTCGAGAAGAACAGGGCCAGACGCAGCGGCGTGCTGCGCAGGAGGCTATCGCGGCGCATGCAGCGCATATCCGACATTGCGCACGGTATGCAGCAGCGGCACGTCGAAGGGCTTGTCGATCTTCGCCCTGAGCCGGCTGACATGCGTCTCCACCACGCTGGTCTTGGGGTCGAAGTGAAAGTCCCAGACTCGCTCGAGCAGCATGGTGCGGGTGACCACCCGCCCCTCGTTGCGCATCAGCACCTCGAGCAGCGTAAACTCGCGCGGCTGCAGCGCGATCTCGGTGCCGCCGCGGGTCACGCGCCGATGCAGCAGATCCATGGCGAGGTCGGCGACCTGCAGCACCGTCTGCTCGCTGATGCCGCGCGGCCGCCGGGCCAGCGCCCTGGTCCGCGCCATCAACTCGGAGAAGTCGAACGGCTTGACGAGATAGTCATCGCCGCCAGCCTCCAGGCCCTCCACCCGGTCGTCGATGCCGCCGACCGCGGTGAGGAACAGGATCGGCGTCTCAAGGCCCGCCGCCCTGAGCGCGCGCACCAGGGACAGGCCCTCGAGCCCGGGCAACATGCGATCCACCACCAGAACGTCGTAGGGCTCGTGCATTGCGCGCAGCAGGCCGTCCTTGCCATCGCTCAGCACGTCGCACTGGTGGCCCGCCGCGGCGAAGCCGTGCGCCACGTACGCGCCGGTCTTGGCGTCGTCCTCGATCAGCAGGATCCGCATGGCATTTCCCCCCGAAGGACATGCTCCCGTCCGCCGGGTCGGGAGGCATGGCTCGCCTCCCGCACCCCGCCACCGGCGCCTCTCAGCGTCGGTAGGCATTGCCGTCGTCCGATGCAGCGGAGACCCTGACGCGCTCCGGCTGATCCTTGCCCGACCATGTAAGGTAGACCACCAGGGTTATCATCGTCATCAGGAAGGCGGCGTTGATCGCGGACGAACTCCAGTCGAGCCCGCCGGCGCTGGTCGGTTGGGACATCAGATCGCCCAGCGAGGCGCCGAGGGGCCGGGTCAGGATATAGGCGAGCCAGAAGGCGAGCACCGGGTCCAGGCCCAGCCCGTAATAGCCGACCGTGATCGCCGCGATCAGGCCGCCGAAGATCAGCGCCGCCTGCAGGTAGCCCCAGCCGAGCCCTTCGGAGGCCAGGTCTCCGCCCGCTGTGCCGAGCGCGAAGGTGAACAGGATCGCCGCCCAGTAGAACAGCTCGCGCCGGGTGGTGAAGATGGTGTGGATCGAAAGCGTGCGCTCGCTGGCGTACCAGGCGATGAAGGTGATCGCCAGGGCGACGCTGAACCAGATCGTCGTGGTCTCGAGCGGCACGCCCATGTTGTCGACCAGATTGTCGGTGATCAGCGTGCCGACGATGCTGATGAGCACGACGGTCAGCCAGTAGACCGCCGGCACATAGCGCCGCTTGGCCAGCTGCACCAGCAGGACCACGGCCAGCAGGCCGGCCATGATCCACGACGTGTTCGTCAGGCCGAAGCCGAGATTGATGTTGAGATAGTCCGCGGCGGTCTCGCCCACGGTGGTCGCCATGATCTTGATCACCCAGAAGTAGAGGGTGACCTCCGGGACCTTGTTGAGCATGCGCGTGGCGTCGCTTCGGGACGGTGTCATGAAGGCTCTCCCGCAGGGCTTGAGTTGATTCAGGGATTGGCGGCGGCCGCCCCGCCGCGTGCCTCAATGCTTAAGGCGGCAGTTTCGTCTGGGCTTGTCCGGCGTCTTACGCATTTGTAAGCGGGTCGCGCGAGCGCGATCCGGCTGCTGCGGCGGATCGGCAATCGTGTAATGACAGGTCCACTTGATTTGTTACGATCGTTACGGTAATCCACGAACATGCCTTTGGAGAACTGGCTCTTGATGGTCTACAAGGTGCCTCCCGAGCCGGCCAAGGGCCGGGTCGCGCTGTGGCGCCGGCTGAAGGGCCTGGGCGCCGTCTACCTTCAGAACGGCGTGTGCCTGCTGCCGCGGACCGACGATCACGTGCGCCAGCTCAAGATGATCGAGAACGACATCGCCGGCATGAACGGCACCTGCGTCCTGCTCGAGACCGTGGCGCTCGACCATGCCCAGCGCGGCAAGGTCGTCGGCCGCTTCAAGGCGGATCGCGACGACGCCTACGAAGAGTTCATCGACAAGTGCGACGATTTCGAGCACGAGATCGCCAAGGAGGTCGCGGCCAACCACTTCACCTATGCCGAGCTCGAGGAGAATGACGTCGACCTCAAGAAGCTGCAGGGCTGGCTGGCCAAGATCCGCAAGCTCGACTTCTACGGCGCCGCCCGTGCGGCGGAGGCCGAGGAGCGGCTGACGGGCTGCGAGGCGCTGCTCGACGAATACGCGAAGCGGGTGTTCGACGCCCACGACGAGAACGGCTGAATCCGCCCCGCGCCGCCTGGGGCCGTTTCGGAGGGATGCGCTGATGGAGACCTGGACAACCGACGCGCCCGCCATTGGCGCCGCCTTTCTCGCCTCGCTCGTCGAGGTGGTCGAGGCGTTCACCATCCTTCTCGCCGTCGCCACCCTGCGCGGCTGGCGGCCGGCGCTGTCGGGCACCGCGGCCGCGCTCGGCCTGCTCGGCGTGGTCGTGCTGGTGCTCGGGCCACTGCTCGACCGGGTGCCTCTCCACCTGCTGCAGCTGGTGGTCGGCGTGCTGCTGCTGCTGTTCGGCATCGGCTGGCTGCGCAAGGCGGCGCTGCGGGCGGCCGGGGTGATCGCGCTGCACGACGAGGACGCGATCTTCGCGCGGGAAAGGGACGCTCTGAGCGAGGAAGAACGGCGCCGCCACGCGTCGCTCGACTGGATCGCGGGGCTCGCGGCCTTCAAGGCGGTGCTGCTCGAGGGGCTCGAGGTGGTCTTCATCGTCATCGCGGTCGGCGCCGGGCGCGGGCTGATCGGCGTGGCGGCGCTGGGCGCGCTCGCTGCCTGCGCGCTGGTGCTGGCGGTCGGCGCCGTGGTGCACAGGCCGCTGTCGCGGGTGCCCGAGAACACGCTCAAGTTCGGTGTCGGCGTCATGCTCTCGGCCTTCGGCGTGTTCTGGACCGGCGAGGGCCTGGGCGTGGCCTGGCCCGGCCAGGACCTGGCGCTGCCGGTCTTCGCCGCGGTTTTCCTCGGGGTCGGCCTGATGGCGGCGTCGATGGCGAGGCGGCCTGTCATGGAGGTTGCGCGATGACGATTCTCAGGGACGTGATTTCCGAGCTGTTCGGCATGTTTCTCGGCGACGCGCGGCTCTCGACGGCCATTCTCGGGGTGGTCGCCCTGGCGGCCGCGCTGATCGATCTGGCCCATGCCGCGCCACTGCTCGGCGGCGCGGTGCTGCTGTTGGGATGCGTCGCGATCGTCCTTGAATCGGTGCACCGCGCCGCGCGGCGCCGCGACGCCGAGATCAGCGCCGGGCAGGGATCGTCCCGGCACTGATCCCCGTACGGATCGCGGCACCGCTCCCCGCACCGGGCGCGGGCCGCGCGCAACGCCTGGGTAGCAAAGGCGCGCCTGCGCTGTGCCCTCAGGCGACCGAACCCGGTTCAGGGGCCCGGCTCCCCAGGCACATGCCCGCGACCCGCTCGCAGAAGGCGACGATCTGGGGCGTGCTGCGTGCATGCAGGGCCACCGGCGTGCGCATCGGCCAGTGCACCAGCGGCGCGACCTGGCCGAACACCGCGAGATCGGCCACAGACGGCCGCTCGCCGCCCAGGAAGGGGGCTTGGCCGAGGAAGGCCGCGAAGGCGTCGAGATCGGCGCGGCCCTTCGCCGCCACGGTCTCGGCATCGTGGCGGGCGATGCCGCGCGCATACAGCTGCCGACCGAAACTCCGCGCCGCGGACCACGCCACAAGCCCGCCGATCACGGGCGGCAGCGACTGGCTGATCCACCGCTTCATGTAGCGCGCGCCCTCGGGGTGCACGAACAGCTCCCATTCCAGCACCTGGTGGAAATGCTCCTCGAAGCAGCGCTGCCAGGCATGGCCCGCGGCTGCCGCTGCCGGCGAGGCCGGCCGGTGCGGAGCGATGCCGTGCTTGCGCGAGAGATGCGCGATGATTGCGTCGGAGTCGCCGAGGCGCTGCCCGTCGTCGACGATCCAGGGGCTCTTGTCGAGCGGCCCCTTGGCGGCGTTGTTCTCCACCCGGTGCTCGAAGGCAATGCCGTTGAGGCCGAGCCAGGCGAACAGCTTCAGTGCGAAAGGGCCGACGGTCGGCAGCCCCCAGTCCGGCGCGAAGGCGTAGACCTCGAGGGTGCTCATGCGAAGCTCCTTGCTTACCATAGGTAAGTGATTTACCTTACCGCCGGTAAGCAAGTCAAGGGCGTTGTGCAATGCAGGGAAAACGGCGGGATACCCGGAGCCAGATACTCGCGGCGGCGCGCAAGATCGTGCGCCAGGGCGGCCCCGGCGCGCTGACCTTCGACGCCGTTGCCCGGCGCCTGGGCATCAGCAAGCAGGCGGTGATCTACTGGTTTCCCGCCAAGGAGGCGCTAGTCACCGAGGTGGTGCTGCCGGCCCTCAAGGGCGAGGTCGAGGCCGGGACGGCGGCGGTGCTCGACGGCGCTGGCGGCAGCCAGGCGGTCGCGCGCTTCGTGCGGGCGGTCGCGGCCTACCATCTCGCCGACCTCGACCGCTTCCGCATGATGTACCTGGTCCCCCAGCTGCCCCAGAAGCCGGCCGTGGCGCGGTTTCCGAAAGGCCTGGTGCAACGCATCCATCCCGTCACCTCAGGCATGTACGATGCGCTGGAGGCGGCGCTCGGCGCAGGCCCGGGCGCGACGCGCGCTGGGTGCCGCCGGAGAGCCGTCAACATTCATTTCTCGACCCTCGGCGTCGTGCTCATGGTCGCCCTGGCCGACGCGGTCGGCGATCCACTGGCGCATTCGACCGACAGCCTGGTGGAAAGTCTGGTCGCCCTGATGACGGGTGCGGACGCGGCGGTCTGACCCCGACGACGCCGCGACAGCCACCCTTCGGCGGACACTCCGAGGGCCGCGCGGCCCGGGCGCCTACTCCGCCAGCGTGCTCGCGCCCAGTTGCTGCTCCAGCGCCCGCTCGATGGCGTGCCGCGGCCGGGTGAAGCGGGCCATCAGGTCGTAGAGCACCGGCGTGACGAACAGCATCAGCGTGGTCGAGAGCAGCAGCCCGGCGATGATCACGGTGCCGATCGCGGTCCGGCTCTCGGCCCCCGCGCCGCCGGCGAGCACCAGCGGCAGGGCGCCAAGCACGGTCGAGACCACGGTCATCACGATCGGGCGCAGGCGCAGCACCGAGGCTTCGATCACCGCCTCGCGCACACTGCGGCCCTGGTCGCGCAGCTGGTTGGCGAACTCGACGATCAGGATCCCGTTCTTGGCGCTCAGCCCGATCAGCAGGATCACCCCGATCTGGCTGTAGACGTTGATCGACAGCCCGCCGATCGCCATGGCGTATATCGCGCCGGCAAAGGCGCTCGGCACGGTGAGCATGATGACCAGCGGGTGCACGAAGCTCTCGAACTGCGCCGCCAGCACCAGAAAGACGATCAGGATCGCCAGGCCGAAGACCAGGTTGGCCCCGGCGGCGGTGTCCTGGAAGGTGCGCGATTGCCCGGTGAAGCCAACCTTCGCCTCGGGGGGCAGGGACTCGTGCGCGGCCTTCTGCAGATAGCTGAGCGCGCTGCCGAGGTCGTAATTGTCCGCCAGCGCCGCCGAGAGCTCGATCGAGGGCAGCCGGTCAAAGCGGCGCAGCGTCGGCGCGGCGGCATCCTCCTTCAGCGACACCAGCGAGCCCAGCGGCACCAGCGTCTTGCCGTCGCCGGCGCGCACGAAGATGTTGGTGATGTCCGAGGGCAGGCGCCGGTCCTTGTCCTCGGCCTGCACGATCACCGGGTACTCGCGGCCGCGGCTGACGAAGCGGGTGACCTCGCGCGAGGCCAGCATGGTCTGCAGTGTCGAGGCGATGGTCTCGACCGAGATGCCGAGATCGTTGGCCCGCGCGCGGTTGATGCTGATGTCGAGCTGCGGCAGGTTCTCCTCGTAGTCGAGCTCGGGGTTGATCAGGCGAGGGTTCGCCTCGGCCTTGGCCAGCATGGTCTTGGCCCACTGCTTGACGCTTTCGAAGTCGGGGCCGCCGATCACCATCTGCACGGGCGTCGAGTTGCCGCGCAGGCCGAGCCCGGTCGGCGTGACCGGGTAGCCCTTGGCGACGGTGACCTGGTCCATCTTCGGAGCAATCTGGCGCATGATCTGCGCGGCGGTGCGATGGCGCTGGCTCCACGGCGCAAGCCGGAACACGACGAAGGAGCGGTAGGACCGGCCCCGGCTGCCGGTGAAGGTGAAGATGGTCTTGATCTCGCCGGACTTGCGCAGCGGCTCGGCGATGCGCTCGACCTGGCGGGCGGCGATGTCGGTGTGCTCCAGCGTGCTGCCCTGCGGCGCGGTCAGGGGCACGAAGGCCACCCCGCGGTCCTCCTTGGGGGCGAGCTCGCGCGGCAGGCTGCCATAGAGCGGCACGGCGCCGGCGGTCACGGCGACGACGATGGCGATCACCACCAGCGGCATGCGGATCGCGCGCACCAGCAGCGCCCGGTAGATGCGGCGGAAGGCGGCCTCGCGGCGCGGCGCCCCGTCGGCGGCGGCACGACCGTAATGCGGCTTGAGAATGCGCGACGCGAGCGCCGGGCAGGCGGTCAGGGCGACGAAGGTGGAGATCGCCACCGCGCTCGCCAGCACCCAGCCGAACTCGACGAACAGCCGTCCGATCTGGCCGGGCAGGAACGAGAGCGGCACGAACACCGCGATCAGGGTGACCGAGGTGGCGAGCACCGCGAAGGTGACCTGCCGCGAGCCCCGGAAGCTGGCCGCGATCGGGCCCTCTCCCAGCTCGATCCGGCGCTGGATGTTCTCGAGCACGACGATGGCGTCGTCGACCACCAGTCCGATGGCCAGCAGGAGCGCCAGCAGCGTCAGGGTGTTGATCGAGAATCCGAACGCGCCGATCAGCACGAAGCAGCCGATCAGCGCCACGGGGATGGTGATCGCGGGCACCATGGTGGCGCGCACGGAGCGCAGGAACAGCAGGATCACGGTGACCACGAGGCCGAGCGAGATCAGCAGCGCCGTCACCACCTCGCGGATCGAGGCGCCGACGAACAGCGCGTCGTCCGATCCGACCTCGATCGACATGCCCGGCGGCAGGGTCGGCGTGATCTCGGCGATCTGGGCGCGCACCGCCTTGGAGATCGCCAGCGTGTTCGACTGGCTCTGGCGCAGGATGGCGAGCCCCACGGCGTCGACCCCGTTGTTGCGCACGATGGTCGAGTCGTCGGCCACGCCCGGCGCCACGCGGGCCACGTCGCCCAGGCGCACCGGGTAGCCGGCCACCTTGTCGAGCACGATGTCGCGGAAATCGGCGAGGCTGGTGAGGCGGCTGTTGAGCCGCACGCTGAGCTGGCGATCGATCGACTTGACGTCGCCCGTGGGCAGCTCGACGTTGTTGCGCTGAAGCGCCGCCTCGACGTCGGCCACCGTGAGGTTGCGCGCCGCCAGCTTGCGCCGATCGATCCAGATGCGCACGGCGAAGGGCCGCTCGCCATAGACCTCGACATTTGCCACGCCGTCGACGGTCGCCAGCCGGTCGAGGATGAAGCGGTCTATGTAGTCCGTGATCTGCGCGGTGGTCATGCGGCTCGAGGTGACCGCGAGGCGCATGACCGGGTCGGCGTTGGCGTCGGCCTTGACCACCTGCGGCTGGTCGGCCTCGGTCGGCAGGTCGCCGCGAATGCGCCCGACAGCGTCGCGCACATCGTTGGCGGCCTGGTCGATGTTGCGGCCGGTGACGAACTCGATGGTGGTCTGGCTGCGGCCCTGGCGGCTCTCCGAGCTGATCGAGCGGATGCCGGCAATCCCGGCGACCGCGCCCTCGATGACCTCGGTGATGTCGGTATCCACCACCGCCGGCGCGGCGCCGGTATAGGTGGTGGTCACCGTGACCACGGCGGTATCCACGTTGGGCAGCTCGCGGATCGGCAGCCTCTGCAGCGCGGCAATGCCGAACACCACGATCAGCAGGTTTGCGACCGCTGCCAGAACCGGTCGGCGGACCGACAGGTCGGATAGCGTCACGACCCGCTCCTGGTGCCGCTCGCGGCCGTGGCGGGCGGCGCGTTCGCGCCAAGCACCCGGACCTGCGAGCCATCGCGCAGGCGCTGCAGCCCGCGGAACACCACTTGCTCACCCTGCTTGAGGCCCGAGGTGATGGCCACCAGGCCTTCGCGGCGCTGCCCGGTCTTGACCGCGCGGCGCATGGCGCGGCCGTCCTTGACCACATAGACGAACGTGTCCGCCGCCTGCACGACGATCGCGTCCTCGGGCACCACCAGCGCGTTGGTCTGTGACAGCGTCAGCGTCAGCGACATGAACATGCCGGCGGGCAGGATCCCCTCGGGGTTCGGGATCGCGGCGCGCACCTTGAAGGCGCGGCTGACCGGGTCGATGCGGCTGTCGATCGCGGCCACCTGGCCCTTGAAAATCCGGTCCCCGAAGGCGGCGCTGTGCGCGGTGATCGCCTGGCCGATGGCGATGTCGGCGAACAGCGTCTCGGGCAGCGAGAACTGGACCTCGACCTCGGAGAGGTCGTCGAGCGTGGTCAGGACCGTCTTGTCGTCCACGCGTGCGCCCAGATCGATATTGGTCAACCCGACCACGCCATCGAAGGGCGCGCGGATCTCGCGGTCGCTCAGGTGGCGGCGCGCGCGCTCGACGGCCGCTTCCGCGATGGCGATCTGCGCCTTAGCCTGCTCGAGCGTGGCGACCGAGACAGTGTTGGACTGGCGCAGGCGCTTCGCGCGGTCCCAGGCCTGGCGCTGCTCGACCAGCTTGGCCTGGGCCTCGGCGAGGTTTGCGCGCTCGATGTCGTCGTCGAGATGCACCAGCACGTCGCCCGCCTTCACCGACGCGCCGGGGTGGATGTTCATCGCCACCACGCGGCCCGCGGCCAGCGGCACGATCTCGACCGACCGGCGCGCGCGCGTCGTGCCCACCGCCTCGACCGTGCGATACAGGACCTTGCGCTGCACGGCCGCCAGCTCGACCGGGACCGGACGCGCCTTGGCCCTGGGCGGGCCCGCGCTGCCACCCGGCGGCGCCAGGGTGCGGAAGGCGGCATAGCCCCCGACACCGAGCACGGCGATGACGACCACGGCCAGAAACTGCTTCCAGAGGGCCATCATCGGCCTTTCGACGCGGGACACGGCATCACGACACCGAGGGTGCAGGCTCGTGATGCCTTCAGCAGGTACTTCAAGCGTCCGGCATAGTCGAGAACAACGATGGTCTTTCCCCTCTCGACCGGCCCCGTCGAAGGCCCGGCGATGCGCCTGTAATCCGGACGCGATCCCACCCCCGGTCCCACCCCCGGTCGCCCTGTCAAACGGGCCGGGCGGTCGCTTCCGTCGTCCGCGCGCCCGCTTCCGCGCTGCCCGGCTGCCGCTTCGATGGACCGGGGGCCGGACATGCGCTATCAGGCCTCAGAGACGGCCCGCCGCGGGCCTTGCGCGCCCCGCGCCCGGCGGGCTACGCCGTCCGCCCTGCCATCGACGGCGCAACCGAGCAGGAGACACGTCCATGGACTCCGCCCCCCCGGCTCCGATCAGCCGCTTCCCGGTTCCCGCCCTGACCGACCTGCCGCCGGACATCCGCGCCCGGCTCGAGGCCGTGCAGGAGAAGTCCGGCTTCATCCCCAACGTGTTCCTGGCGCTGGCGCATCGGCCCGACGAGTTTCGCGCCTTCTTCGCCTATCACGACGCGCTCATGGACAAGCCGGGCAACCTGACCAAGGCCGAGCGCGAGATGATCGTGGTCGTGACCAGCAACGCCAACCACTGCCAGTACTGCGTCATCGCGCACGGCGCCATCCTGCGCATCCGGGCGAAGAATCCGCTGATCGCCGATCAGGTCGCGGTCAACTACCGCAAGGCCGACATCACCGGGCGCCAGCGCGCCATGCTGGACTTCGCCATGAAGGTGGCGCTCGCCGCCCACGAGGTCGGCGAGGACGACTTCGCGACGCTGGCCCGGCACGGGCTCGACGGGGAGGATGCCTGGGACATCGCCGCCATCGCCGCCTTCTTCGGCATGTCGAACCGCATGGCCAACGTCACCAACATGCGCCCCAACGACGAGTTCTACGCGCTCGGGCGCTAGGCAGGTCCGCGCCGCGCCGGGGGGCTCCCCCGGGTATGGAATGCTCCGTCCCCCCTTTCGCCGGCCGCCGGGCGCCCTATCTGAGGTCCATGCGGATCATGGCCCTCGCCCTCGGCGCGCTGCTCGGTGCCTCTCTCGTGGCCCAGGCTGGCGCCCGCGACCACGGGCCGCCGACCTTCCAGGAGCGTCCCGGGGTCGGCCAGCCGGTGCGCTTCACCGACGCCGCCGGCCTGGTCTTCCAGCCCGACCGTCTCGTGGTGCTGGGCCGGCACGGCGTGCGTGCGGCCCGGCTCCCCGCCGCGACCCTTCATGCCCGCTCGGAGGAGCACGTGAATCTCTCCGGCGTGCCGCTGATCGGCCAGCTCTTTCGCGGCCGCCTGGCCCCGGGCGATGCAAAGCGGCGCGGTGTCCGGGTCGGTCCGCTGACCCGGGTCGGCGACACGCTGGTGCTCGACGCCCGGCACAGCCCGGTTCCGCTCGCGCACCGCGCCCTCGTGCTGACCGCCAATTTCCCGCGCACGGGCGCGGTCAGCTACCGGCTCGGGGTGCCCGACTTCACGCCCGCCAGGGCACCGTCGGGCACAGGCTACCCCGCCGGCACCGCCTGGCTGGTCGGTCGGACGCTCGTGCTCGCCGGCGCCGGCTATGCCCCCGCCATCGGCAGCTGGGAGCACGTCCTGGGCACCTCCGGGCGCTAGACCCGGGATCTTGGCGGTTCTCCGTGCTCCCGGGGCCCCTCGCGCCAGGCACTCCGGCAGAGGGGCCGAGATTGACCGCGACCGCCCGCGGCACAGATTCAACCGTGCAGGCCACGAGCAAGCGGATGGCCCAGTTCAGGAGCAAGGTGATGAGACGAGTACATTTTCCAGGCTTCAACGCGATCCCGGCGCTGGCGCTGGCGGCGCTTTTGGCGGGCGGCGGCCTCGCGCTGGCTGCCGGTACGAGCGACCTGACCTTCAGCGGCAATGCCACCTTCCACGGCCCCCACGGCGGGCAGCCCATCCACGTGGCGGTGGTGAACAGCACGACCCACAAGGTGGTGGCGGAGAAATCCGGCACGGTCTCCAAGACGGCCAATCCTTCGTTCTCGTTTACCTTCCCCGGCGTGCTGAAGGACGGCCAGAGCTACGAGGTGGATTACTGGATCGACTCCAACTTCGGCGGCGGCACGCTGGGCGTCTGCGATGCCAAGCAGCACGACCACCAGTGGCGCGTAAATCTCGGCACGGTGACGGGCAACGTCAACCACATGGAGACGCACCAGCCCGCCAAGACGACCTCGGTGTGCAGCGTCTTCAAGAAGATGTAGCCATCTGACCCGCGCTGCAGTCCGGGCCCGCGGCGATCCTCATCGCTCGCCGCGCGGCTCGGGTATTTCCCGCTGCCACGGCGGGACAGAGCCGAAATGATCGGTCAGGTGATCTATGAAGGCGCGCACCCGCGGCGCGAGGTTGCGTTTCTCCGGATAGACGACGCAGATATCCGAGCCCTCGGCGATGTAATCCGGCAACAGCCGGACCAGGCGGCCGGCCCGGATGTCCTTTCCCACCAAATAGGTCGACAGGCGCGCGATGCCGATGCCCGAGAGCACCGCGTGATAGATGCCGTCGGCGCTGTTCGCCTCGAAGTTCCCCGACAGCTCGATCCGGTCGCCGGTGTCGGGGTCGTCGATCTCCCAGTCGTTCCAGCGGCCGACAGTGAACAGCTGCAGGCAGTTGTGGTGCACCAGCTCACCCAGTGTCTGCGGTGCGCCGAACCGCTCCACATAGGACGGCGCGGCGCAGATCACGCGGCGGTTGCTGGCCAGCTTGCGCACGATCACCGCGGGATCGTCGATCTGCTCGGTGAATCGGATGGCGACATCGACTCCGTCGGTCGCCAGGTCGACCTGCCGGTCGGTCAGCTCGATGGAGATCTCGACAGCCGGGTAGCGGGCCAGGTACGCCGGCATCAGCGGCAGAAGCTGGGCCTTGGCGAAGGCGACCGTCGAGACGATGCGCAGCACGCCCTGCGGGTGCCCGCCCAGCCCGGCGGCAAAGCTCTCCGCGTCTGAAATCCGCGCCGTCACGTCGGCGCAGCGCTCGTAGAAGGCGCGGCCTTCGTCGGTCAGCGTCAGTCCCTGCGTCGAGCGGTTGAGCAGGCGTACCCCGAGTCGGTCCTCAAGATGCCCGATCTGGCGGCTGACCGCCGAGGGCGAATGCCCCGACGAGCGCGCCGCGGCCGAGAAGCTTTTCGCCTCCACGACGCGCGCGAAAAGGACCATCTGGCTCGAAAGCTCCATCGGACTCGTCCCCTTTTGCGCGCGGCGCACAGCCGCTTTGACCCCGTTCCAGGTTCCGCGGCGCCCCCGCAGGTTTATTTTGTGCGGTGCGGTAAATCGTAGTGCGCCGCAGCAATCCTGTAAAGCGCGGATACCGCGCGCGGCGGTGGAAGCGCGAGCCACGAACAGCCGGGAACGGCTGCGAGAGGAGGTATCGATGACGAGCGAAGTCCTTGTTCCGGCACGTGCGACCCACCCGAGGGGATCGCTACCCGACGCGTTCAACGCCCTCGCTGAGAGCTTGCGCTGGGCAGGCGAGATGCGGCGGCGCTGCGAGCGGGCGCGCGCACGGGGTCGTCGGCTCGACGACGAGATCCTTCAGCGGATTGCCGACGAGGTCGATGCCTGGGCCGCGAGCAAGTAACGCAACACGACACCGAGGAGGCAGAAATGAGCACATTCAGCCTGTCCCATGCGGGCGGCGGCGCCGTTCGCGCCTTGGCCACGGTCCGGGGCATCGCCAGGCGGGCCGGACGCGCGCTTCCGGCGGCTCTGAAGCAGCTCGAATACGGGCGCATGATGCAGGTGCTCCGGCGCCTGCCCGACAAGGAGCTCGCCGCCATCGGCCTGCGGCGGGCGGACATCCCTGCCTACGCACGTCGGCTGATCTACGAGAGCGACTGAGCGCCGCCCGGCGAATGGAACCGCGCGGCAGGGTCGGAGGTTGCGAGTTGCCCGGGGTCTGGCTCGCCGCGCGGATCGGAGGATCCGAGCATGATCGTCAGGAGACTGCTGCCCTGGGAGTGGCGCGAGCTGCGCGCGCACCTGCTGCGGCTCGACCCGGATGACCGGCAGATGCGCTTTTGCGCCCCGGCCGGCGACCGGTACATCGACACCTACTGCGACCGCATAGATCCACTGCGCACGATCGCGCTTGGCTGCTTGGTCGACGGAACGCTCAGGGGCGTGGCCGAGCTGATCCGGGTCTCGGACGCGTGGCCGATCCGCGCCGAGGTCGCCCTCTCGGTGGAGCGCGACTTCCAGAACCGGGGGATCGGCGGCAGGCTCCTGGCAAGGGCGTTCGCCGTCGCGCGCAACCGGCTGGTGCACTCGGTCTATATGGTCTTTCTGCCCGAGAACGAGAAAGTCCGCCGGCTGTTGCGGGGCTGCGGCGTGACGGTCGCGCAGTTTCCCACCCGCGGCGACGCGCGCATCGCGCTTGCCTGGTCGAGTCCCGGCTCCGTCTTCGAGGAGACGAGCATGAACACCCAGGCCCTTATGCTCGCGCTGCTCGACGCCTCGCGCGCCACCATGGGCGCGCCGCGATCCGCCCCCTGATCAGACGGTTGCGCGACGCGCCCTCCCGGGGCAATTTGGCGGCCGGCAGAGAACGTCCTGAGCTCAGGACCGTTCCTCTCTCAGTCGCGGCAGGCGAGGGCGGGGCACGCTCACCCCGCGTGCGGTCGGGCATACCGGCCGAGCGGGCTGCGGCGACGCGTGATCGCAAGCCGGGTGTCGGAGCGCCCCGGCGGAAGGGAAAGGGTGACCAGCCGCTCCATGGAAACGGCGCAGACTTCCATCTGGGGCCGACTGGCGAGAGTGATCGCCGGACACCCTTGGCGGGTGGTGGTTCTGTGGCTGGTCGCCTGCGGCGCCTCCGTTCCCGGCTTCTTCGCCCTGCAGCACGCGCTTGCGGCGGGCGGCACCGTCGCCGGAACCCGGTCGGCGCGGGTCGACCAGCAGATTGCCAAGACGTTCGGCGACGTGGCCGGGCACAGCGCCCTCGTGGTCTTCACCGGCGTGCGGCCGTACAAGACCCCTGCCGACGCGCAGCTCCTGAAGACCACGGTCACGGCCCTGCGCAAATGGCCGCAGGTGCTCAACGCCCGGTCCGCGCTCGACCTTCCCACGGACCTTCTGGTCGGCAAGGGCGGCACCGGCGCCATCATCGCCGTGCAGTTCCGCCCCGGATCGGACCCGCATGCGCTGGAGGGCTCGCTGCATCGGCTCGCGGACAAGATGGCGCGGCCGGCGTCTGGCCAGCACGCGGCCGTGCAAATCGCCTGGACCGGGCCGTTCTTCGCGCGCGCCGACGTCGTGCGGGCCAGCCGGCGCGGCGCGCGCCGGGGCGAGATCGCGGCCCTGCCGCTGACGCTCCTGTTCCTGGTGGCGATTCTCGGCAGCGTCCGGGCGGCGCTGTGTCCGGTGCTGTGCGCTGCGGCGGCGGTGACGGTGGGCTACGGATGTGCCGGGCTTGCGGCGGTGCTGCTGCCCTGGGCGCCGTCGGCGCTGACGCAGACCGTGATCTCGCTGATCGGCCTGGCGCTGACCATCGATTACTCGCTCTTGACCGTGAACCTGTTCCGCCAGGAGGCCGAGTCCGGGCGCATGCCGCGCGAGGCGGTTGTTGCCGCGGTGCGCAAGTCGGCGCCGACGATCGTGGTCGCGGGCTGCTCGGTGTTCCTCGGCTTCGCCGCCATGCTGATCGTGCCGATCGACGAGATTCGCTCGATCGGCGCTGCCGGCGCGCTGGCCAGCGCCGCGGCCGTGTTCGCCTCCACCACGCTCCTGCCGGTGGTCTTCCTCTTGCTGGCGCCCGGCCTGGTCGATGGCCGCGGCCTGGCCGGCACGGCGACGGCGCGGCGGTTCTTCGCCAAAGTCAGCCGCACGGTTTGCGCGCGCCCCGCCGTGTTTCTGCTGCTCGCCGCGGCCCCCCTGGTGCTGCTCGCCCTGCCGGTCCGCGGGCTGCAGGTCACGGCGCACAGCCGCGACTGGCTGCCCGCCGACGCACCATCGACCCGCGGGCTCGACGCGCTGCAGGCCATCGGCCGGGGCGGCGTGGCGAACCAGATCCTGGTGGTCGCCGAGGCGCCGCCGGGACAGGGCTTCCTCGACAAGCGCGGTTGGGCCTTCGCGCGCGCGCTGCAGCACCGCCTCGCCGCGCTCGACAATGTCGAGACGGTGATCGGCCTGCCTCAGGTGGCGCCCAAGGACGCGACGCCCCAGACCCTGAAAGGCATGTCGCGCCAGACCCTCGCCCCGTTCCTCGGCAGCGACAACCGCAAGATGCTGTTCCGGGTCGTGCCCGACAGCGGGCTTGGGGACCCGGCGCTGGGGCGGCTGGTCAACCGCGTTCGTGCGCTGGGGTCCAGCGCCGAGGGGACCTGGCAGGGCTCCAGTGTCCAGGTCGGCGGCATGCCCGCCGCGTCGCTCGACTATGTCGCGATCATGCTGCACTGGATGCCCAAGGTCTTCGGGCTGGTCATCGTCGGGGCTGTCCTGGTGCTGACGATTTCCTTCGGTGGCATCGTCGTGGCGGTGAAGGCGGTGCTGCTCGACCTGTTCTCCGCCGCGGCGGCGATCGGTCTGGCGACGCTGGTCTTCATGCACGGGCTCGGCGCTTCGCTGATGGGGGTCGACGGGCCGGTCCAGGGCGTGTTTCCCGGGATGCCGCTGGTGGTGTTCTGCGCCGTGTTCGGCGTCTCGATGGATTACGAGGTGTTTCTGATCTCGCGCATCGCCGCGGCGCGCCGGAGCGAGTCGGGCGAGACCGATGCCATCGTCCACGGCATCTCGCACACCGGCGCGGTGATCACCTTCGCCGCGGCGATCATGATCCTGGTGTTCGGGTCCTTCGCAGGCACGGGCTTTCTGCCGGCCAAGATGCTTGGCTTCACGCTGGCCACCGCGGTGTTCCTCGACGCCACCCTGGTGCGCATCGTGATGAGCTCGGCGCTCATGCGCCTGGCCGGTCGCTGGAACTGGTGGCCAGGCTGGTGACGGTCCGGACAGCGACGGCCCGGCCGCCGCCCTTCACGGCCGCCCCGCGCTCCGACAGCCGTGATGCACCGGCCGCGTGCCGCTCCCAACGCCGAGCATCCCGGCCGCCGCGATGGCGCCCGCGACACGATCCTTAGGCCGCGCAGCGCGCGCAGCAGGTGGTGGCCGAGCGCGAGCCGCGCGGCGATGGCCGACGAAAGCGTGCAGCCGGTGCCGTGGGGTGCAGGTCGATCAGCCGCAGTGGCACGTGCAGCTCGGGGACGCGCTCTCCGGGCCGATGCAGCTTGTGCGAGGCGGCAGCGGCCCCGCAGGTGACCTTCGGGGTGACGGCGTCCATGGTGTGCTCCTGGGTTCCGGACAAGGGCGATCCAGTCCGGAGCCGGAGTCGTGGCCGGGCGCATGTCGTCGGATGTTTCGGCGGGCGAGCGCATGTCCACGGTCCCTACGCCAGCATGAACTGGATCAGGTCGAAGGGTCGCTTCACCGGGCGCCCGGCGCCTTCTGGCCTCTCAGCCCCGTTGCGCCGGGACTCCCCCTGGTACTTTCGGGCATAGGGCGACAGATCGGTTGGCCCGCTGGTCAATCCCGCGCTATGGGGGATTTGCGGCTCGACTCTGTCCTCGCTTGACGCAGGCACTTGACGAAATACGTCTCGGGTTATACCAGACTAAAAAAGTCGGAAAAGACCTGCCGGCAACGGTTGAGACAGGAGATCGAAGAGCATGGAGAGATCCGCCCTGACGGGAGCCCGCCGCGCGCTGCGGGCACGAGGCCTCGCTCCCAGCCGCATGGCGCCGGGCGCCGCGGCGCTCCTCGCCGCCTGCCTGCTGGCCGCGCCGGCCCCGGCGGCCGAGGACAGCTACATGATCTCGATCAAGGACCATCGATTCGATCCCGCCGAGATTGCCGTCCCGGCGGGCAAGCGGGTGAAGCTCGTCGTCAAGAACATGGATGCGACGCCCGAGGAATTCGAGAGCCGCGAGCTGAATATCGAGAAGATCATCACCGGCGGCGCGGAGGGGGCGATCCTGATCGGCCCGCTCGAGGCCGGCACCTATCCGTTCGTCGGTGAGTTCCACGAGAAGACGGCCAAGGGCCGCATCGTGGTGAAATAACGTCGGGAACAATGGCATGGCAGCAACCGCACTGATCGTCTTCCGCGAGGTGTTCGAGGCGGCCCTGATCGTCGGCATCGTGCTGGCCGCGACCAGGGGCGTCGCCGGGCGCTTCCGCTGGGTCTCGGCCGGGATCGTGGCCGGGCTGGCCGGCGCGGCGCTTCTGGCGGCGCTCGCGCGCGAGATCACCTCGGCGGCCTCGGGCATGGGGCAGGAATACCTGAACGCCGCGATCCTGTTCGCGGCGGCGGCGATGCTCGGATCGCACAATATCTGGATGGCCCGCCATGCCCGCGAGCTCAAGCACCGCATCAGCGCGCTTGGCCATGCCGTCACGCTGGGGGCGCGCCCGCTCTACGCGGTGGCGATCGTGGTCGGCCTCGCCGTGCTGCGCGAGGGCTCGGAGGTTGTGCTGTTCCTCTACGGCATCGCCGTGGCCGGCGCCGGGCAGCACAGCTCGATGCTCGCCGGCGGGCTGCTCGGGCTCGTCGGCGGCGGCGCCGTCGGCGCGACGCTCTATCTTGGCCTGCTCCGGCTTCCGGTGCGCCACCTGTTCCGGGTCACCGGCGCGATGATCCTGTTCCTCGCCGCCGGGCTGGCGGCCCAGGGGGCCGGCTATCTCGTGCAGGCCGGCGCGCTGCCGGCGCTCGGCCACGCGCTGTGGGACACCTCGCACATCCTGTCCGAGCAGAGCCTGCTCGGCCAGCTCCTGCACACCCTGATCGGCTACATCGCCCGTCCGGCGGGCGTGCAGCTGATCGTCTACCTGGCCACGCTGGGGCTGATCGGCGGCCTGATGGCCTCGACCTCGCGCCTGTCGCTGCAGCGGGCGCCCGAGGCCGCCGGCTCGCCTGGCGGGCGCTGAGGAGCGCGGCGCGAAGGGGCCGGGCGGCGCCCGGTTTGGCTGCGTTAACTCTTACAGGTCTTATATAAGACCTGTAAGAATTTTGACCGCCCTTTCGGCGGCTCGCTGCGTTTCATCCCGACCCCTGACGTCGCCGGCCGTGCACGCCCTGCGCGCGCCTGTCAGCCGGCGGCCGCCTTCGCCGTCGGCGCGTCGGGGGAGTCCGCCGCCCCGTCGCGTTCGACCTCGGCCAGCACCCAGTCGCGAAAGGCGGTGACCCTGGCGTCGCCGGCCTTCGCCTCGGGATAGGCGAGATAGTAGGCGAAGGCGGTGGCCTCGCAGACCGAGGGCGGAAAGGGGCGCACCAGCCGGCCGGCGGCGAGGTCCGCCGCCACCAGCGTGCCGCTGACCAGGGCCACGCCCTGGCCCTCGATCGCCGCCTCGATGGCCATGCTCTCGAGGCTGAAGCGCGGCCCGCGCTCGGCATCGACTCCTTCGACCCCGGCGGCCCTCAGCCACATGCGCCAGTTCGGCGCCGCCTCGTCGTCGCTGCGCCACTGCACATGCAAAAGCGTGTGCCGGCGCAGGTCCTCGGGCCGCCTGAGCGGGGGCCCGCGCTCGATCAGCTCAGGGCTCGCCACCGGGAAGGCGACCTCGCCCATCAGGCGCTCGGCGACCAGCCCGCGGTAGACCCCGCGGCCATAGCGCAGCGCCACGTCCACGCCGTCCTCGGCGAAGCTGGTCAGCGCATCGGTGGCGTCGATGCGCACGTCGAGCTCGGGATGCGCGGTGCGGAAGCGCTCGAGACGGGGCACTAGCCACTTGGCGCCGAAGGAGGGCGGCACCGAGACCGTGAGGATCCCCGCGCGCCGTTCGGCGCGCATCGCCGCTGCCGCCTCGGCCAGCTTGTCGAAGCCCTCGCGCAGGGCGGGCAGCGCCGCCTCGCCCGCCTCGGTCAGCCTGAGCGCGCGGGTCAGGCGGCGAAACAGCGCGTTGCCGCAATACTCCTCGAGCGTACGCACCTGCTGGCTGATGGCCGCGGGCGTGACGTGCAGCTCCTCCGCCGCGCGCTTGAAGCTGAGGTGACGCGCCGCGGCCTCGAAGGCGCGCAGGCTGTTCAGGGGTGGAAGGCGGCGGTTCATGGGACCCCCAATGAATTAGTTTCTCTAATCTGTCTTGCAACAACTTCTCGTTTGTCGAGTCGGCCTTATGCGCAGATATTAGCACCGAAGACAAGAAAGCGGAAACCGATGATACACTAACGGAAAAGCGATGCTGACCCATACCGGCCAGGCTCGCGATCACAAGAGGAGCTTCGTCATGGCCCTGCATTACGCCTATCTGACCGCTAATCCGACCCTGCGTCCCTATCTCGAGCGGGCCAATCAGGAGCGGGCAGCCGCCATCTACGCGGGCTGGAAGGCCGTCGCGCGGGCGGTCGCGGCCGTCTTCCACCGTCTCGCCGAGGCGCATCGCCGGGCCCAAAGGGCGCGCCGCACCGAGGCAGAGCTGAGCGGGCTGAGCGACCGGGTGCTGGCCGATATCGGGGTCAGCCGCGCGGAGATCCGCCACATCGCGCGCGCTGTCGCCGCCCAGCCGCCGGGGACGGCGGCGACGCTTGCCGAACTGCGCCGCATCCGCTCGGACGGCGCGACGGGCGGCACGGGCCGAGGCGCCGCGTTTCCCCGCGACGAGCGGCCGCGCCGCGCCCAGGCGCCGCGTCGGGCGTCCCGTCCGGTCGAGCGCAGGCGCGCGGCGAGTTGACCGTTAAAAACCGCCCTGGCGCGACGCGCCGGGGCGGCCCGCCCATCGGGCAGTGCTCAGGCGACGTGTCGCTCGATCCGGGCGAACGGGCTGAAGCCGAGCCAGGACGGCATCGCGTCCTCGATCGCCCGGTCGCCGATGATGCTGATGCGGTCCTCGCGGCGCGCCTGGCCGAGCCGCGTCAGGCCCATCCAGATCCCGGTCATGGTGCGCAGGTCGGTGGTGACGTAGAGGTCGACGTCGAAGCCCGGGTCGACCGAGCACAGATCCGTCTCGCCGTCCGGCTGGACGATCAGCCACCATTTCCTGAGCGCCGGCTCCTGCTCGGGATAGGTGAAGAGCACGGTGGTGCGCCGGGGCGGCAGCGGCTCGGCCCGGATGTTGCGCCGCATGTCCCACATCAGGAGCTGCGCGTCGAGATAGGCGAGCGAGACTTCGGAGTGGATCCAGCGCGCGCCCCATACGCCGATCGATTCGATCACCGGGCCGAGGTCGCGCCCGGCCTGGGTGAGCGCGTATTCGCGCGCCCCCCCCGGGGCCGACGGCCCGACCCGCTCGACGATGCCGGCGCCTTCGAGATCGCGCAGCCGTTTCGAGAGCAGCGCCGGAGACATCCGCGGCACGCCGCGCCTGAGGTCGTTGAAGCGCGTCGAGCCGGCGAGCAGCTCGCGCAGCAGCACGATGGTCCAGCGCGTGCACAGGATTTCCGACGCCATGGCGACCGGGCAGAACTGCTGGTATCCGGTTTTGCTCATCTGGGCCTCGCTGCGCTGTGAACCCTGGTCTGCGCTGTGCTCCCGAGTCTGCGCTGTGTCCGCTTGCGTGCCGATGGTATCGCGACCCCGGCCGCGGCTCCAGTTCAGTTTCTGAACCGGTCTGATTCAGTTCCTGAACTGGAACGGCTGCGCCCACGGCGGCACTGTGCCGGGGCGCAGAGCGGGCAATCCGCCCGATCTGGCGCAACTGTCAGGAGCTCAGTTTTCGAGATTCGGGATGCCGGTTGCTTCGATCCAGCCAGTGCAAGCAGCGCAGGGTGCGGCTTGGGGGCCATTCCTGGCGCTGCCTGGCGCGGGGCCACGCGACTCACCAAACCGTCAGTAGCGTTGACGGGGCGATGGCGGGTAAAATCGCACGCCGTCCGAGGCGGCGGGATCGCGGAGCGGGCATTGAATCTCCAGCGAGGAGGACGACATGGCGAACATTAAGGTGAAGACGCTCGATGGGCGGGACGGCGAGATTGCGTCGGATGCCATCGATTCGCTGCGCGGTGCGCTGCGCGGGCAGGTCGCGTTGCCGGGCGAGCCGGGCTACGACGCGGCCCGCACGATCTGGAACGGCATGCACGAGCGCCGGCCGGCCCTGGCCATCCGCGCGCTGGGTGCCAACGACGTGCGCCACGCGGTGGCGTTTGCCGGCGAGCACGGCCTGCTGATGTCGGTGCGCGGCGGCGGGCACCAGATCGCCGGCCATTCGGTGGTCGACGGCGCCGTCATGCTGGACCTGTCGCAGATGAAGTCGGTGCATGTGGATCCGCGCCGGCGCCGCGCGCGGGTCGAGCCCGGCGCCAGCCTGGGCGACCTCGACAAGGAGACGCAGGCGCACGGACTGGCGCTGCCGACCGGCATCAACTCGACCACCGGCATCGCCGGCCTGACGCTGGGCGGCGGCTTCGGCTGGATCACCCGCAAGCACGGCATGACGGTGGACAACCTGATCTCGGCCGACGTGGTGACCGCCGACGGCAGCATGATCCGGGTCGATGCCGAGGAGAACCCGGACCTGTTCTGGGCGCTCAGGGGCGGGGGCGGCAATTTCGGCGTCGTGACCTCGTTCGAGTTCGCGCTGCACCCGGTCGGGCCCGAGGTGCTGTCCGGGCTGGTGGTCCACCCCATCGACGCCGCATCTGAGCTGCTGCGCGCCTACCGGCGCATCGCCGACGAGGCGCCCGACGAGCTGACGATCTGGACGGTGATGAGGAAGGCGCCGCCCTTGCCCTTCCTGCCCGAGGAGTGGCACGGGCGCGAGGTGCTGGTGTTCGCCGCCTGCTATTGCGGCGACATGGCCGAGGGCGAGAAGGCGCTGGCCGAGCTGCGCGGGCTGGGCACGCCGATCGCCGACGTGATCGGGCCGCATCCCTTCGCCGGCTGGCAGGCCGCCTTCGACCCGCTGCTGACGCCGGGCGCCCGCAACTACTGGAAGAGCCACGATTTTACGAAGCTGTCGGACGCGGCGATCGACATCGTGCTGGACGCGGTGCGCAACCTGCCGGACCCGGAATGCGAGATCTTCGTCGCCCATGTCGGCGGCGCCATGGCGCTGGTGGCAGCCGACGCCACCGCCTATCCGCAGCGCGACTCGCACTTCATCATGAACGTGCATACGCGCTGGCGCGATCCGGGCAAGGACGCCGCCTGCATTGGCTGGGCCAGGAAGCTGTTCGATGCCGCGGCGCCCCATGCCACGGGCAGCGTCTACGTGAACTTCATGCCCGAGGACGAGGCGGACCGGATCGGCGGTGCCTATGGCGCCAACCTGGCGCGGCTGGCGGGCGTCAAGGCGAAGTACGACCCCGGCAACC
Organism: Thermohalobaculum sp.; assembly: GCF_058622915.1. Lineage (NCBI taxonomy): Bacteria > Pseudomonadati > Pseudomonadota > Alphaproteobacteria > Rhodobacterales > Paracoccaceae > Thermohalobaculum > Thermohalobaculum sp. Next base: position 49,956 of record NZ_JBZSYN010000139.1, read on the forward strand.
TGTTCCGGGTCAACCACAACATCCAGCCGGCCAAGGCTACGGCGGCGGCGAGCTAGAAGCGCCCGCGCCGCCCGGTCCGCCGGGCGGCGCCTAGAGCGTGCCGCCCTTGCCCGGCGCGCCCGAGACGAACCTGGCCCGGGCGATGAAGGCGTCGAAGCGCTTCTGCATCTCGGCCTGGTGTGCCGCCCACCATTGCGGGTCGGTGACCAGCGCGGTCTTCATGTGCGCGGCCGAGGTGGGGAGCTTCGCCCGTGCCGCGTCGCCCAAGAGCGCCATCGCGGAGCGGCGCGCCGGGCCGTAGGCGATGCTGCGGGCCAGCTCGGCCTGGCGCGCGGGGTCGGAGGCGAAGCGGATGAAGTTCATCGCCTTGTCCCGGACCGGCGAGCCCTTGACCACGGCCCACAGCTCATAGTCCAGCACCTGGTGGTCCCACACGATGCCGATGGGCGCGCCGCGCCGGTCGATCGCGCTCTGCGCCCGGCCGTTATACGAGGTGGTCATGGAGACCCGGCCCTCGGCCAGCAGCTGCTCGGGCTCCTCGGCGCCGGTCCACCAGACGATGGCGCCGGCGATGCTCGCCAGCTTGTCGAAGGCGCGCGAGACGCCGGCCTCGGTCGAGAGCAGGTCGTAGACCTTGCCCGGCGGCACGCCGTCGGCCATCAGCGCCAGCTCGAGATTGCCGCGCGGGTTGTCGCGCATGCCGCGCCGTCCGGGAAAGGCGCGGAGGTCGAAGAAGGCCGCGGCGCGCTTGGGCGCATTGCCGGCGAAGCGGTTGGCGTCATAGGCGATCACGTTCGAGAACACGTTCTCGCCCACCGCGCAGTTGGGCAGCATGCCGTCGAGGAAGTCGTCGCGCGGCGCCGTGCCGTCGGCCGCCGGCGGCAGCATCGAGGGGTCGATGGACTCGAACAGGCCCATCTTGCAGCCGCGCAGGGCGTCGGAGCGGCCGACATCGACCACGTCCCAGGTGACGTTGTGGGCGCGCACCTGCGCTGCCACCTCGTCCAGTCCGCCGTTATAGCGGACGACCTCGGCCTGCGGGTCGACCTGGGCGCGGTAGGGCCCGACGAAGGCCTGCATCTGCGCCGCCGTGTAGGCGCCGCCCCAGCTGACGATATCTAGCTTGAGGTGGTTGGCCGCTGCCGGGCCGGCGAGCCCGCCGGCAAGCGCGGCGGCGGTCAAAAGGCAGGCGGGTCGGACTGCGCGCATGGCTGCCTTGTGGGCTCGTTGTGTCTTATGCATGTGCCTCTACCCTTTCGAAAATGTCGGTTGCGAAAAAAAGTTGACCCCGAGGCCGAATCGGGCGGCGGCCTCCGGGGACAGCCGGCCTCACCGCACGATGAAGACCGAGCAGTCGGTGTGATGCACCACCTGCGAGGCATTCGAGCCGAGCAGGACATCGCTGAGCTCGGGGTGGTGCGAGTTCATCACGATGAGGTCGAAGCCATCCTTCGCGGCGATCTGCCGGATGCCGCGGTGGACCGAATCATAGTGCGCGACGCGCACATCGCAGGCCGCGTCCTTGCCGATCGCGCGCGCGGCCAGCGCCCGCAGCTTCTTGCCGTGCTCCTCCTCGACATTGCGCGCGGGGTCCACCGGGTGGACGTGCGGCACGATGTTGAGCAGGGTCAGACTGGCCCCGTGCTGGCGCGCCTGCGCCGCTGCAACGGGCAGGGCCTTGCGCCAGGATGATTCGTGCTGGAGATCGATTGGAACGAGTATCTTTGAGAACATTGACTCCTCCGCTTTGAGTACCACGTTTTGGCTCTGGCTGACTCGATGTTACCCTAAACGAAAATCAGGCTCCGTTTGAAGCCTTAGGCGTTTCAGTTATTTCGGAGCTACAGATCATGTTCAAGGAGGGGATGATGACGGACATTCGAACACATCTCAAGACGCACACAAATCCCCCGGTATTCTTTGTCTCTGCAGCGGTCATCCTGGCCTTTGTCGTCTGGGGCGCCACGGCTCCGGCCAATCTGGGCCGGCTGGCCGGCGACCTGATGAGCTGGATCTCGACCAATTTCGGCTGGTGGTATGTGGGCGAGGTGACCGGGCTGGTGGTCTTCGTGCTCTATCTCGCGATCAGCCCCTACGGGCGCGTGAAGATCGGCAAGGATGCCGACGAGCCGGAGTGGAGCACCTGGTCGTGGTTTTCCATGCTGTTCACTGCCGGCATGGGCATCGGGCTGGTGTTCTACGGCGTCGCCGAGCCGATCTTTCACCTCAACAACCCGCCGATCGGCGACGGCGGCACGCCCGCCGCGGCGCGCGAGGCGATGAACATCACCTTCTTCCACTGGGGCGTGCACCCCTGGGCGATCTACATCGTGATCGGGCTCTCGCTCGGCTATTTCTGCTTTCGCTACGACCTGCCGCTGCGGCCGGCCTCGGCGCTGTATCCGCTGATCGGCGAGGCGATCCACGGCTGGATCGGGCACATGATCGACATCCTGGCCGTGTTCGGCACGCTGTTCGGCCTGGCGACCTCGCTGGGCCTGGGCGCCACGCAGATCAATGCCGGGCTGGCCCAGGTGTTCGGCATCCCGGTCAGCGCCGGCTGGCAGGTGGGCATCATCGCCGCGGTCTCGGCGGTGGCCATCACCTCGGTGATGCTGGGCCTGGACAGCGGCGTGCGCCGGCTGTCGCTGATCAACATGTACCTGGCGATCGCGCTGGCCGTGGTGGTGTTCGTGCTGGGGCCGACGCTGTTCATCCTCAAGTTCATGGTCGGCAGCACCGGCTACTACATGCAGCACCTGCCGGAGACCAGCCTGCGGATGTTCACCTTCTCGAAGGAGGGCTCGGACTGGATCAGCAACTGGACCCTGTTCTACTGGGGCTGGTGGATCGCCTGGTCGCCCTTCGTCGGCATGTTCCTGGCGCGCATCTCCAAGGGCCGCACGATTCGGCAGTTCATCGTCGGCTGCCTGCTGGCGCCGACCGGGGCGTCGATCGTGTGGTTCACCATCTTCGGCGGCAGCGCGCTGCACTTCATCTTGCAGGAGGGCAACCAGGCGCTGAAGGGCGCGGGCACCACCGACGCCATGTTCGTGCTGCTCAACCAGCTGGGCCTGCCCGGCGGGCTGGTGACGATCGTGTCGCTCTTGGCCATCGTGGTGGTGGCGATCTTCTTCGCCACCTCGTCGGATTCGGGCTCGCTGGTGGTCGACATGCTGACCAATGGCGGAGATCCCGACCCGGTGTGGCAGCAGCGCCTGTTCTGGGCGGTGCTGGAGGGCGTGGTCGGCGCCATCCTGCTGCTGGCCGGCTCGGCCACCGGCGGCGACCCGCTGTCGGCGCTGCAGACGGCATCGGTCACCTCGGGGCTGCCGTTCTCGGTGGTCCTGGTGCTGATGGCCTGGGGCCTGATGCGCCAGCTGCAGGAGGAGCGCATTCCCCCCGCCGTGCACAGCCGGGCGCCGGAGGCCAGGCCGGCCGAGTGAGCCGCGGCGGCGCGCGCCCGGCACGGCGGTGCGCCGCGGCGCCGGCCGGCCCGCGCGACCGGCTGCGGCGACGCCGAAGGCCGAGTGCGGCCGGCGGCCGCGCGGCGTTGACGAAGTCGTGAGCAGCCATGCGCCTGGGAAACGACTAGCAAAGGCGGCGAGGCCGTTAGCCCGGCAACCGAGATTGCGGCGCGGGTCGTCGTGCACAGCCTTCGATGAGGACATCCCAGATGCCGGAGCCGATTCCACAGATGCCGTCCGCCCCGTGCCCCGGCAGGAGGGGCCGCGCGCGGCCGCCGCGGCTGCGCCGGGCTGCGCGCGTTGTGGCGCTGTGCGTGCTGGTCGCTGCGCCGGCGATGTCGCGCGCCGTCGCCGCCATGCCGCAATGGACGGTGGTGCCGGCGAAATCCCGCATCGGCTTCGAGTATGTGAGCAACGGCAAACCGGCCGCGGGCCGGTTCCACCGCTTCTCCGGCCAGGGCCTGTTTCCCCCCGGCGCGCCGGACAAGGCGACCTTCGACCTGCATATCAAGAGCGGGAGCATCGATCTGGGCGACTCCAGGGCCAGCGCCTTCGCCACTTCGGCCGAATGGTTCGATACCGCGAACCACCCCGACGTGGTCTACCGCCTGCTGAAGCTGACGCCGATCGACGGCAACCGCTACCGCGCCGATGGCGAGCTGACGATTCGCGGCAAAAGCAAGCCGGTGACGACGACGCTCACGCTCGATGTGGGCGCGCAGACCGCCCACGCCAGCGGGACGCTGCGGATCGACCGCACCGACTACGGGCTCGGGGTGGGGCCGATGTCGCTGTTCGTGAACATCGGCCGCGAAGTCGCCGTCAGCTTCGACTTCGTGGCGCATCGCGTGCACTGAGGGCAACGCGGCGGCCGGCCGGGCAAGCCGGTTGTCATCGCCACGCCGCCGGACGATGATCCGCGGGGAGTGGACAGCCGCGGCACGGGGCCTCGATGGGCAGGGCGGACGAAGCGCAGGAGGCCGCGGCGCAGGGGGTCGGGGCGCAGGGGGCCGGGGCGGTCGTCCGCCTGCCGCGGAGCATCTGGGCGCTGGGCTGCGTCAGCCTGTTCATGGACGTCTCGTCGGAGATGATCCACTCGCTGCTTCCGGTCTTCCTGGTCACGGTGCTCGGCGCCAGCACGTTCACCGTCGGCGCCATCGAGGGCATCGGCGAGGCGACCGCGTCGATCACCAAGCTGTTCTCGGGATGGCTGAGCGACCGGCTGGGGCGGCGCAAGCTGCTGGCGGTGGCAGGTTACGGGCTGGGCGCGCTTTCCAAGCCGCTGTTCGCGATCGCGCCCACGGCCGGCTGGGTGCTGTTCGCGCGGTTCTCCGACCGCGTCGGCAAGGGGGTCAGGGGCGCGCCCAGGGACGCGCTGGTCGGCGACCTGGCGCCCGAGGCGCTGCGCGGCGCGGCCTTCGGCCTGCGCCAGTCGCTCGACACGGTCGGCGCCTTTGCCGGGCCGCTCGGCGGCATCGGCCTGATGCTGCTGTTCGCCGGCAATTTCAGGCCGGTGTTCTGGCTTGCCACGATTCCGGGGCTGGTGGCGGTCGCGATCCTGGTCTTCGCGGTGCGCGAGACGGCCCCCGCCCCTGCGGCCGACGTGCCGGCCGCGCCGATTCGCCGGGCCGACCTGGCCGCGCTGGGCGGGCACTTCTGGGGCGTGGTCGCGGTCGGCGCGGTGCTGACGCTGGCCCGCTTCAGCGAGGCCTTCCTCATCCTGCGCGCCGAGGAGGCGGGGCTGTCGAACACCTTCGTGCCGCTGGTGCTGGTGGTGATGAACGTCGTCTACGCCGCCTCGGCCTACCCCGTGGGTGCGCTGTCCGACCGGCTGGGCCGGCGGGGGCTGCTCGCGGCGGGCTTTATCGTGCTGGCCGTCGCCGACGCGGTGCTGGGGCTTGGGTCGGGGATCGGCGCGGTGATGGCGGGGGTGGGGCTGTGGGGGCTGCATATGGGCATGACCCAGGGCCTGCTGGCCGCGCTGGTCGCAGACACGGCCCCGGCGGCGCGCCGCGGCACGGCGTTCGGACTGTTCCATCTGGCCAGCGGCGTCGCCGTGCTGCTGGCGAGCCTGATCGCCGGGCTGTTGTGGGACCTGGTGGGCTCGGAGGCGACATTCCTGGCCGGCGCCGGGTTCACGGTCCTCGGGCTTGGCGGCATGATGGCGGTCGTGGGGCGCGCGCCCGGGCGGGTGCCGCCAGAGGGCTGAGGCGGCGCGGGCCCGAGGGCGTTCACGGGCCGGTGGCGACCGGGCTTTCGACCGTGGCCGTGCCGGGGCGGAGCAGCGTGCGCAGCTCGGCCTCCTGCACCCAGGCGTCGCAGCGGCCCAGCTCGACGAGGTCGCGGCAATAGGCGCCGTCGAAGTTGAGATAGCTGGGCAAGCGCCAGTCGCCGCCCCAGGCGCCGATGCCGTGCAGCATCATGCGCACGGCCCAGGGGATCGAGCGGGCATGGCGGCCGGCGATCTCGCGCAGGTCCCGCGAGGGGCGCAGGACCAGCGCCTCGACCGGGCGCAGCGGGGTTCTGGCCAGGCCCTCGGGGCTCATCAGCGACAGGGTGTGGTTGATGCGCTCCAGCCGCTCGATGTCCGAATCGAGGTTGTCGTTGAAGACGATGTCGAGCATGTGCCCGAGCAGGGCGCCGAGGCTGGGATAGGCGGCCGGGGCGTGGCTCTCCAGCGGATCGACCTGCGGGTCGCGCGCGGCGATAATGAGAAGCCGCCGGGCGCCCAGCCGGATCGCGGGGCTGAGCGGTGCGGTGAGCCTGAGGGCGCCGTCGCCGTAGTACTGGCCGTCGATCCGCTGCGCCGGGAACAGGAAGGGCAGGGCCGAGGAGGCGAGCACGTGCTCGGCGCCGATGCGGCACCGCACGCCGCGCCGGCGGATGCGCGTCCATTCCTGTTTGCCGGCGGCCCCGGCGAAGAAGCTCACCGCCTGCCCGCTCTGGTCGGAATAGGATGAGGCGGTCAAGGCGAGCGCGGAGAGCTGGCCGCTGGCGATCACGCGCTCGATGGCGGAGAAGTCGATCTCGCGCTCGAGCAGGCGGCCGAGCGGCGCGTTGTCGAGCAGCGAGCGCGGATTGCTGACCAGCCAGCCGCCGCTCGCCGCCATCGCCAGCCAGCGAAACCCGCGCGCCCCCAGCGCGACGAGATCGGCGCGGAAGATGTCACTGGAGCGCAGCCGCGGCCAGGCGCGCGCCAGATGCCCGGCTGCCCGGTTGAAGCGGTCGGCGCGCGAAGCGAGGCTGGCTGCGTTGATCGCGCCCGCCGACTGCCCGACGATGACGCCGAACGGATTGCGCCGGCCCGGAAACATCTCGGAGATCGCCTTGAGGGCGCCGGCCTGATAGGCGCAGCGCGCGCCGCCGCCCGCCAGGACCAGCCCGACCTGGGAATTTGCAACGGAATGATGGTTTTCGTTGTTTTCGTTCATTGTGCAACGGCAGGTTAGCATGCTTTTCTGACCGCATCAGCAGGGGACATCGCAGGGCTCCGCGCAAGATTGGAGAAGACGCAATGAGGCCGGGATCTCCCGGATGGCTGATCCTGGCGGGTGCGATGCTGCTGATGGCGGTGGCGCCGGTGAGCGAGAGCGCGGGTGCGCGCCCCGTGCTGCCCTGCGGCGCGGAGCCGGCGGACGTGGCGCCCAGATACGCCCCGCTCGGGGCGCCCCCGGCGGTGGCCGTGTGGCACAACATCACGCTGGCGCCGGACACCTGCCTCGGCCAGGCAAAGGGTCATCAGACCCTTGCCATCGCGCTGGCCGTGCGCTTCGAGCATAGGGGCACGCTGGAGGACCTGGCTGCGCGGGCGGGCGCCATTTCCGCCACCAGGGCGATCCGCTACTGGTCGGTGACCGACGGCGAGTACCGGCCGCTGATCTCGGAGGCCTTCGCGCTGGACGGTCCGGACACGCATGCGCGGCGCCCCGATTTCACGGCCAGCGAGGTGCTGAGCGGGCGGACGCTGTATTTCGCGCAGAACGACACGCGATCGACCGGGCTCAATCTCTACAGCCTGAAGGCGCGGCGGCTGGGACCGGACGAGCTGGCGATCGAGGTCGTCAACATCACCGACATCCGGTTCCTCGTGTTCACCATGTTCGGGGCACGGTCGCTGGTCTCGCTGCACATCTTCAGGCGCCTCGACGGCCAGGTGTGGGGCTATTACGGCCTGTCGACGATCCGCGGGGGTGTCGCCGGGGGCCACGAGAAGTCGTTCGTCAACCGCGCCGCCGCTTATCAGCGCTTCATGATCGGTGCGCCGACCGGCAAGGCGCCCCCGCTGGCGCCGTGAGACCGGGCTAATCCTGCACTGGGGCGATGCAGGCGGGATCGTCGTGTCCGGGCGAGTTGACCCGGGTCGTCACCGGATAGCTTTCCAGCCATTCTGCCGGGGCGGGGCGCAGGAGGGCGGCCGCCGCGTCCGCATCCCCGGCGAGCCAGAGCTCGTGGTCGGCCGGATCCAGGATCACCGGCATGCGGTCGTGGATCGGCTTCACCAGCGCGTTGGCCTGAGTGACGATGATCGTGAAGCTGTCGAGCGGCGCCTCGGAGGCGCCCCCCTTTGGCTCCCAGTGCTCCCACAGGCCGGCGAAGGCGAAGGGCGCGCCGTCGCGGCGCACGATGCGAAAGGGCTGTTTCTCCCTGCTGCCCGCCTGCGCCTGCCACTCGTAGAAGCCGTCTGCCGGCACGAGACAGCGCCGCTCGCGGAACGCGGCGCGGAACGCCGGCTTGGAGCGCACCGTCTCGGCGCGGGCGTTGATCATGCTGTAGGGGCTTTTCAGGCTGTCCGACCAGAACGGGACCAGCCCCCAGCGCAGCATCGCCAGCCCGCGGCCCTGTCTGCCCTTCTTCGGCCCGACCACGGGCGCGTCCTGGGTCGGCGCGATGTTGTAGCGCGGCGCCAGGTTGGGCACCGGCGGCGCGAGCGCGAACAGGCGCTGGATCGCCTCGGGCGGCGTGGTCAGACTGTATCGTCCGCACATCGGCCACAGATGGCACGGCGCGGCGGCCGGGGACAAGGACGGAGGTGCCGGTTGAGGCGGGGCCGACTTTCACGACGGGCCGCGACGCACTAGGTCTTGGGGGCAAGGACCCACCTCGCGAGACCATGGAACGACGCAATGAGACAGCAGACATCGGGCGCGCCGGCATGACCGCCAGTCCCGAGACGGCAACGGAGGCGCTGACCTTCGGCTTCGACAACAGCTTCGCGCGCCTGCCCGCCGAGCGCTTCTTCGTGGCGATGAAGCCGAGCCCGGTGCCGGCGCCGCGGCTGCTGCGTCTGAACGAGAAGCTGGCGCGGTCTCTGGGCCTCGAGCCCGGGCGTCTGCGCACGGCGCAGGGCGTCGGGGTGCTCGCCGGCAACAGGCTGCCCGGCGACGCCCAGCCGCTGGCCATGGCCTATGCCGGGCACCAGTTCGGCGTCTGGGTGCCGCAGCTGGGGGACGGCCGCGCGATCCTGCTGGGCGAGGTGATCGACCGCGACGGCGTGCGCCGGGACATCCAGCTCAAGGGCGCGGGGCGAACCCCGTTCTCGCGCATGGGCGACGGCCGCGCCACGCTCGGCCCGGTGCTGCGCGAATACCTGGTGAGCGAGGCGATGGCGGCGCTGGGCATCCCCACGACGCGGGCGCTGGCCGCCGTGACCACCGGCGAGGAGGTCATGCGCGAGCGCGGCCTGCCCGGCGCGATCCTGACCCGGGTCGCGCGCAGCCATGTGCGCGTGGGCACCTTCCAGTACTTCGCGGCGCGGCGGGACGTGGAGGCGCTGAGGCGCCTCGCCGACTATGTGATCGAGCGCCATTACCCCGCGGTTGCGCAGGCTGAGCGGCCCTATCGGGCGCTGCTCGAGGCGGTGGTCGCGGGCCAGGCGGAGCTGGTGGCGCGCTGGCTGCAGGTTGGCTTCGTGCACGGCGTCATGAACACCGACAACACCTCGATCGCTTGCGAGACCATAGACTATGGCCCTTGCGCCTTCGTCGACACCTATCACCCCGACACGGTGTTCAGCTCGATCGACCATCAGGGGCGCTATGCCTATGCCAACCAGCCGCATGTGGTGCACTGGAACCTCGGCTGCCTGGCGCAGGCGCTGCTGCCGCTTCTGGGCGAGGACGAGGAGGCGGCCGTGGCCGTGGCGCAAGCCGCGGTCGACGCCTTCCCGGCGCGGTTCAACCGCGCCTGGCTTTCGGGCATGCGGGCCAAGCTCGGCCTCGCTCAGGCGCGGGCCGGGGACCGCGCGCTGATCGAGGACCTGCTGGCCCGCATGGCGGCGAACAGCGCCGACTTCACCCTGACCTTCCGCCGGCTGGCCGAGGCGGCGGCGCCCGAAGGCGCGGGCGGGGACGACCGGGCGGTGGGCGAGCTTTTCGCCGACCCGGCCGCTTTCGAGGACTGGGCGCGGCGCTGGCGCGCGCGGCTCGCCGCGGAGGGCGGCGACCCGGCAGCGCGGCAGGCGGCGATGCGCGCGGTCAGCCCGGCCTTCATCCCGCGCAACCACCGGGTCGAGGAGGCACTGCGCGCCGCGGTCGAGGAGGCCGACCTCGCGCCCTTCGACCGGCTCATGCGCGTGCTGGCGACGCCCTATGACGACCAGCCCGCCGATGCCGAGTATGCGGCGCCGCCCCGGTCCGACCAGGTGGTGCGCCAGACCTTCTGCGGCACCTGAGGGCGCCGTAACGCTCCGAGCGGGTGCCGGATTGCGCGGGCGGCGGCGGGGGGCCCGGGGGGGCCCGGGCGCAAAACATCACATGGAAAATGCCTTGTCGCCGGGAATGGCAGCCAAGCGTCTGGCGCGGCGGCGACAATGCGCTAATCTGCTTACCGGCTCCGGCACGGGCGAGACCAGGCATGCGAGACGACACGATCGGGTATCTCAAGACCATCGAGCAGCGGCTGCTGTGGCTTTCCTGCTGGACCATCCACAACGCCAATCACCTGCGCGAGAACCCGGACGGGCTGAAGGTGGGCGGACACCAGGCGTCCTGTGCCTCGATGGTCTCGATCATGACGGCGCTCTATTTCGGCGTGCTGCGTGCGGAGGACCGGGTGGCGGTGAAGCCGCATGCCTCGCCGGTGTTCCATGCCATGCAGTATCTCATGGGCAACCAGTCGCGCGAGAAGCTCGAGCGCTTCCGCGGATTCGGCGGCGCGCAGTCCTACCCCTCGCGCACCAAGGACACCGACGACGTGGACTTCTCCACCGGCTCGGTGGGCCTGGGCGTGGCGATGGCGGCCTTCGCCTCGCTGGTGCAGGACTATCTGGCGGCGAAGCCCTGGGCCGGGCGGCGGCCGCTCGGCCGCATGATCGCCTTGGTCGGCGACGCCGAGCTGGACGAGGGCAACGTCTACGAGTGCCTGCAGGAGGGCTGGAAACAGGACCTGCGCAATTGCTGGTGGATCATCGACTACAACCGCCAGAGCCTGGACGGCGTGGTGCGCGAGGGGTTGTGGCGGCGCATCGAGGCGATCTTCGGCGCCTTCGGCTGGGAGGTGGTGCGGCTGAAATACGGGGCGATGCAGCGCGCCGCCTTCGCCGAGCCGGGCGGCGAGCGGCTGCGCGAGTGGATCGACGCCTGCCCGAACTCGCTCTATTCGGCGCTGACCTTCCAGGGCGGCGCCGCCTGGCGCAAGCGGCTGATGGACGAGATCGGCGACCAGGGCGCGGTCACGGCGCTGCTCGAACGGCGCTCCGATGCCGAGCTGGCGCGGCTGATGGAGAACCTTGGCGGGCAGTGCGTCGAGACGCTGGCCGACGCCTTCGCCGCGATCGACCACGACCGGCCGACGGCCTTCCTGGCCTATACCATCAAGGGCTGGGGCACGCCGCTCGCCGGGCACAAGGACAACCACGCCGGGCTGATGACCAAGGCGCAGATGGAGAGCTTCCGCGCCGATATGGGCATCGCGCCGGGCGAGGAGTGGGAGCCCTTCGCCGCGGTCCCGGACGCCGACGCGCTCCAGGGCTTCCTGCGCGGGGTCCCGTTCTTCCAGGCGGGGCCTCGCCGCTATGCCGCGGAGGCGGTGACGGTGCCGGGGCTCGAGCCGCCGGGCGAGGCGGAGATCTCCACCCAGTCGGCGTTTGGCAAGATCCTCGACGCGCTGGCGCGCTCGGACGCGCCGCTGGCGGACCGGATCGTCACCAGCTCGCCGGACG